>CABUQY010000015.1 GCA_902493915.1 uncultured Collinsella sp. | reverse complement strand
GGGGTCGTCGCCGCGCGGCGTGGGCGCCTGGATGGCCGTCTTTGCCGACGGTAGCCAGGCGGGCACTATCGGCGGCGGCAAGATTGAGCTCTTTGCGCTGGACGAGGCGCGCGAGCTGCTGGCCGGGGGTAAATCGCGTCTGGTCCGCTACACCATGGGCGGCGAGAACTCCGATACCGGCATGATCTGCGGCGGAGCCATCTGCCTGTGCTATCTGCATCTGGATGTATCGCAGGTGCCGTTGTTCCAGTCGGTTGCCGACGTCTTGGCGTATCGACGCATTGGCGACTTCGTCATCGACTTTGAACCGTTTGTCATTCAGGCCCTCGAGGGCGATGTGGTCGAGTACCATGGCGAGACATCGCGCCATACCATTGCCGGCTGCCCCGAGCTTTCGCTGGTGGAGGAGGGGAGTAAGGTCACCTACACCAACGCCGCCTCCGAGATTCCCCCGGCGCACATCGAGACGCTCTGCCCCGAGGGCCTGACCTACATCTTTGGCTGCGGACACGTGGGCGCCGCGACGGCGCGCGTGCTCACGGCGGCGGGCTTTGCCGTCGTGGCTTGCGACGACCGCCCCGGCACGCTGACGCCCGAATGGGTACCCGGTGTCTACGACCGTCGTCTGGTCGACTACAAGAACCTGGGCGAGCAGTGCCCCATCGGTCCGCGCGACTTGGTGGTCGTGGCCACAGCAGGCCACAAGTCCGATATCGACGTGGTGATTCAGGCCATGCGCGCCAAGCCCGCCTATCTGGGTTGCCTTGGCTCGCGCCGCAAGACGGCCTTTGTGCGGGCTCGCTTGGAGCAGGAGGGCTTTACGCAGGACCAGATCGACGGGCTGCACCTGCCGATCGGCGTTGCCATCGAGGCAGAGGATCCCGAGGAGATCGCTATCTCTATCGCCGCCGAGATGATCCACCTGCGCCGCACCAAACTCGTCCCCCGCAAGCGCTAATCGCATCCCCAACAAGCAGTTGCGGTGAAATAAGGATTGTTTAAGCCTGTTAGGCCGCCAAACAGTCCCTATTTCACCGCAACTGCTTTTTGGGACCCATTTGTGCGGGGGAGTTGTGGAGTTGTGCAGGCAGACGAGGTTTTTCTGGAAATACGCTCCCGATGCGCGTATAGTACCGATTGTTTTGTCGGCTCCTGCTGCGTCGAGTCCAAACCGCGAAATGCCATGAGCGGCGCGGATGCAGCCAGGAGGCACGAGGACAACCCATCGTGGCCACGCCCCGTGCTTAAAACCCCAAGAAGGAGTGAACAATGGCAGAAGAGAAGTATGTGCCGCGTCTGAAGACCAAGTACAACAACGAGGTCAAGCAGCAGCTTCAGGACAAGTTCCAGTACGAGAACGTCATGATGATCCCCAAGTTTGAGAAGATCGTCGTGAACATGGGTGTCGGCGAGGCCGCTACCGATTCCAAGGCCATCGACGGTGCCGTGCGCGACCTGCGCGCCATCACCGGCCAGCAGCCGATGATTACCCGTGCCCGCAAGTCCATCGCTACCTTCCGCCTGCGCGCTGGTATGCCGATCGGCTGCAAGGTTACCCTGCGTGGCGACCGTATGTGGGAGTTCTTCGATCGTCTGACCTCCGTCGCGATCCCCCGTATCCGTGACTTCCGCGGCATCTCCGCCAAGAGCTTCGACGGCCGTGGTAACTTCTCCATGGGCGTCACCGAGCAGCTCATCTTCCCCGAGATCGACTTCGACTCCGTCGATCACCAGCGTGGTATGGACATCACTTTCGTGACCACCGCCAACACCGATGAGGAGGCCAAGGCCCTTCTGGACGCCTTCGGTTTCCCGTTCAAGAAATAGGTTCACCTGCCCTATAAGCGCCGTTCCCACAAGGGGGCGGCGCTTGGGGCGAACAATACTCTATGTGAGGAGGATATAAGTGGCTAAGACATCGATGATCGTCAAGTGCAATCGCAAGCAGAAGTTCTCTACTCGTGAGTACACGCGCTGCCAGCGCTGCGGCCGTCCGCACTCTGTGTACCGCAAGTTCGGCCTGTGCCGTGTCTGCTTCCGCGAGCTTGCACTCAAGGGCGAGCTTCCCGGCGTTAAGAAGGCCAGCTGGTAAGTCACTACCAGCGTTTCAAGCATCAGTTTGGAACAGGGAAAACGCGCTAAAAAGGCTTTGCCGTTAAGGGCGGCGAAGAACCAAGAGCACGTGTTCATCAAGAACGAAGGAGAATCTGTATGAACCTTACAGACCCGATCGCAGATATGCTTACGCGCATCCGTAACGCTAACTCTGTGAACAAGGCCACGGTCTCCATGCCGAGCAGCAAGAAGCTCGTCGAGATCGCTCGTGTTCTGCACGAGGAGGGCTACATCGAGGGCTACGATGTCGAGGACACCGTTCCCCAGAAGACTCTGCACATCACGCTTAAGTATGGTCCCAAGAAGGCTAAGGTCATCAACGGCATCCGCCGCATTTCCAAGCCGGGCCTGCGTAAGTACACCGGCGTTGCCGACATGCCCCGCGTCCGCGGTGGCCTTGGTACCGCCATTATTTCCACCAGCCATGGCGTCATGACCGACCGCGATGCTCGCAAGCACAACGTCGGCGGCGAGATCATCGCTTACGTCTGGTAATTCGCTCGGTAGGTAGAAGGAAAGGAGATCACCGTGTCTCGTATCGGTAATAAGCCTGTCCAGATTCCCGCCGGAGTCGAAGTGGCAGTCAACGGCAACAACGTTGTCGTCAAGGGCCCCAAGGGCCAGCTCGAGCTCGATGTCTTTGAGAAGCTCGCTATCAACGTCGAGGACAACGTCCTCACCGTTTCCCGTCCCGACGACGAGCGTGAGACCCGTGCCCGCCACGGCCTCACCCGTGCCCTCATCCACAACATGGTTGTTGGCGTTTCCGAGGGCTTCGAGAAGAAGCTCGAGCTCGCCGGCGTCGGTTACCGCGTGCAGCAGAAGGGCAAGAACCTCGAGTTCTCCCTGGGCTTCTCGCACCCCGTGATCGTCGAGGCTCCCGAGGGCATCACCTTCGAGGTTCCCGACAACACCCACGTGAACGTCAAGGGTATCAACAAGCAGCAGGTCGGTCAGATCGCCGCTGAGATCCGCGGCCATCGTCCTCCCGAGCCTTACAAGGGCAAGGGTATCCACTACGTTGGCGAGCACATCCGCCGCAAGCTGGGTAAGGCCGCCAAGTAGTCGTAACCGACTCACTCGCATAAGACCAGCACCCCGTCAGGTGCTGGCAAGATCAACCTTTTTAGGAGTTTACGTATGAACAAGCATAAGGCGAAGCTGGAAGGCCTCAAGCGTCGTCAGCGTCGTGTTCGCGGCAAGGTCTCGGGTACCTCCGAGCGTCCGCGTCTTCGCGTGACCCGTACTAACGCCAACATCTATGCCCAGATCATCGACGACAGCAAGGGTTCCAGCCTGACGCTCGTCTCTGCCTCGACCCTCGAGGCCGAGTTCAAGGGCACCCACACCTCGAACAAGGAGGCTGCGGAGAAGGTCGGTCAGCTCGTTGGCAAGCGCGCCATCGAGGCCGGCATCACCAAGGTCGCCTTCGATCGCGGTGGCCGTATCTACCATGGCCGCGTCAAGGCCCTCGCCGACGGTGCTCGTGCCGCCGGTCTCGAGTTCTAGGAGGTATGTAGCACATGGCTCGTAATCAGAAGCAGCAGCGCGAGGCCTCCGAGTTCGAGGAGCGCGTCGTTTACATCAACCGCGTGTCGAAGACCGTCAAGGGCGGTCGTCGCATGAGCCTCGTCGCTCTCGTCGTCGTTGGCGACGGCAAGGGCAACGTCGGCGTTGGCATGGGCAAGTCCGCTGAGGTGCCCATGGCCATCTCCAAGGCGTCTCTCGATGCCAAGAAGAACATGTTCCACGTGCCGGTGACCGATCAGGGCACCATTCCGCACGAGGTTCTCGGTCACTTTGGTGCCGGCCGCATCATCATCAAGCCCGCTGTCGAGGGTACCGGCGTTATCGCCGGCGGCGCTGTGCGTCCCCTCTTCGAGCTTGCTGGCATCAAGAACGTCCTGTCCAAGTCCCTCGGTACCGACAACGGCCTCAACATCATCAAGGCTGCCGTCGAGGGCCTCAAGGAGCTCTCCAGCCCTGAGGACGTCGCGGCTCGCCGTGGCCTGACGGTCTCCGAGATGTTCGTCGGTAAGGAGAACTAAGCATGGCTGACACCATCAAGATCAAGCAGGTCCGCAGCACCAACGGTTGCAAGCAGGACCAGGTCCGTACTGTCCGTGCCCTCGGTCTCCACAGGATCCGCGAGGTTCGCGAGATTGCTGACAACGAGTCCGTCCGCGGCATGATCTTCAAGGTCAAGCACCTTGTCGAGATTGTAGAGGAGTAGCAAATGCAGCTTCACGATCTTACTCCCGCGCCCGGTTCCACCAAGAACCGCAAGCGCGTCGGCCGTGGCAATTCTTCGGGTCACGGCACCACTTCTGGCCGCGGCCAGAAGGGCCAGGGTTCCCGCTCTGGCGGCACCAAGGGTGCCGGCTTCGAGGGTGGCCAGACTCCGCTGGCTATGCGCCTGCCCAAGCTTCCGGGCTTCCGCAACCCCCGTCGTATCGAGTACACCGCCGTTAACGTTGAGCGTCTCGAGCGTAAGTTCGAGGACGGCGCTGTGATCGACGGTGCCGCTCTTAAGGCCGCTCGCATCACCAAGAGCGAGTTCGAGCCCGTCAAGGTGCTCGGCAATGGTGAGCTCACCAAGAAGTTCACGGTCAAGGTCGACAAGGTCAGCGCTTCTGCGCAGGCCAAGATCGAGGCCGCCGGCGGAAAGGTCGAGCTGCCGTGCTAAATGGTCTTAAGAATGCTTTCCGCATCAAAGAATTGCGCGAAAAGATTCTTTTTACCATAGCTATGCTCGTCGTGTACCGCATTGGTGCGCACGTTCCTGTGCCCGGCATTCCCTTCCAGGGGATGCTGGGCCTTTTCTCGACCGATAACAATTCGGTCGCCGCAGGTGCTATGGCCCTCCTGAATCTTTTCTCTGGCGGCGCGTTGAGCTATGTGTCGGTGTTTTCGCTGGGCATCATGCCTTACATCACCAGCTCGATCATCCTCCAGATGCTCCAGGCCGTCGTGCCTTCCCTGCATGAGCTTGCCCGCGAGGGCGAGGTCGGTCAGACCAAGATTACGCAGTATTCGCGTTACCTCACCCTGGCTCTGGCAATCCTCAACTCCGTGGGTTACCTCTTCCTCTTTAAGAGCTTCGGCATCAGCTTCAATGGCGCCGGCGCTCCCGAGATCATCTTCGACCTCATGATCGTCGGTACGCTCACCGCGGGCGCCATGCTGATCATGTGGATTGGTGAGCTCATCACCCAGCGCGGTATCGGCAATGGCATGTCGCTGATCATCTTCGCGAACATCATGGCCGGTCTGCCGCAGGCTATCTTCTCCAGCACCGAGGGCAATGCCGGTGGCATCATCACCATGGTGATCATCTGCGCCATCATCCTGCTGGTTATCCCGCTGATTGTTTTCCTTGAGCGCGGCCAGCGCCGCATCCCGGTCTCCTACGCTAAGCGCGTCGTGGGCCGTCGCATGATGGGTGGCCAGACCACCTACCTGCCCATCAAGGTCAACACCGCGGGTGTCGTGCCGATCATCTTCGCTTCGGCGCTGCTGTACTTCCCGGCTCAGATTGCCGTGTTCTTCCCCGGCATCGGCTGGATTCAGGCAGTTGCCTCCGCGCTTTCGACCGGTTGGCTCAACTGGGTGCTTAACGTTGTCCTCATCGTGTTCTTCGCGTACTTCTACACCTCCATGGTGTTCAACCCCGATGACACGGCCGATAACCTTAAGAAGCAGGGCGGCTTTATTCCGGGCGTGCGTCCGGGTAGGGCTACCGCGGCCTACATCAAGAACGCGCTCAACAAGATCACGCTTCCCAGCGCTGTCTTTTTGGCGCTCATCGCCATCGTGCCTTCGATCATCTTCTCCTTCACGGGTAACCATCTGATCCAGGCATTTGGCGGCACGTCCATCCTCATCATGGTCGGCGTCGTGCTCGACACGGTCGATAAGCTCGAAGGCCAGATCAAGATGTATGATTACGATGGATTCTTTAAATAGGCTAGAGGAGGATTGCTCATGAACCTCGTATTGCTCGGAGCTCCGGGTGCCGGTAAGGGCACCGTCGCACAGGAGCTCGTCGCCGAGTTTGGCGTCGCCCACATTTCCACGGGCGACCTGCTGCGTGCTGCCGTCAAGGGTGGCACCGAGCTTGGTATTCAGGCTAAGAAGTACATGGACGCTGGCGAGCTCGTTCCCGACCAGCTCGTGATCGACCTTGTCAAGGAGCGCCTTGCCGCCGATGACGCCCAGCAGGGCTTCATCCTCGACGGCTTCCCGCGCAACACCGCCCAGGCTGTGACGCTCGATTCCGAGCTCTCCGCCATGGGTCGCGAGATCGACTGCGCCCTTCTGGTCGATGTGGCCCCCGAGGTCATTATCGATCGTCTGTCTTCGCGTCGCACCTGCCGCGCATGCGGTTACACCGGCACCGCTGCCGATGCTACCTGCCCCAAGTGTGGCGGCGAGATGTATCAGCGCGACGACGACAAGCCCGAGACCATCAAGAACCGTCTCGACGTCTACGAGAAGTCCACGAGCCCGCTCGTCGACTACTATCGTGGCCAGGGTCTGCTCAAGTCGGTCAACGGTGACCAGGCTCGCGTGACCGTGTACGGGGATGTCAAAGAGGCTCTCGGTCTATGATCAAGATTAAGTCTGCAACGCAAATCGAGCAGATGAAGAAGGCAGGAGCGCTATCTAAGATGGCGCTCCGCCACGTTGGAGCCATGGTGCGCCCCGGCGTTTCCACCTTTGAGCTCGATCAGCTCGCGGAGCAGATTATCCGCATGCATGGCGGCACCCCGGCCTTTAAGGGTTACGGCGGGTTCCCGGGGACCATTTGCGCATCGATCAACGATGCCGTGGTCCACGGTATTCCCAACCCCGACATGATCCTGCGCGATGGCGATATCATCTCCATCGATACGGGAGCCGTTGTCGACGGTTGGGTCGGCGATAACGCTTGGACGTTTTTCGTCGGCACCCCCACGCCCGAAGCCAAGGCTTTGTGCGAGGTCACGCGCGATTGCCTTAAGGCTGCCATCGAGCAGGCTGTTCCCGGTAACCATATCGGGGACGTCGGTTATGCCGTTCAGTCCCTCGCCGAGTCTCACGGTTACGGTGTGCTTCGTGATTATGTAGGCCATGGCATTGGCCGCGTGATGCACGAGGACCCCAACGTTCCTAACTATGGAAAGAAGGGGAGGGGCGTTCGCCTCCAGGCCGGCATGGTCATTGCCATCGAGCCGATGGTTACGATGGGTTCCAACCATGTGAGCACGGGCTCCGACGGTTGGATTGTTACGACCAACGATCACCTGCCCGCCGCGCACTACGAGAACACCGTCGCCATTACCAATGACGGTCCGGTGATTCTCACCACGGATGCCCAAGGTGCTTGGTGCTCCCTCCAAGGCGGAGAAATGTAACAAGTTCCATTTAGTTGTGGAGCCATTACGAAGTTATTACGATGCGTGCATACGTGTTGTAGAATACTCAATCGCTGTCGTTTTCTAGAGAAAGATGATTGCTTGTGAAGAAGGAAGACGCAATTGAGCTCGAGGGTACGGTAAAGGAACCGTTGCCCAACGCCATGTTTAAGGTCGAGCTCGAGAACGGTCATTCGGTTCTGTGCAACATTTCTGGCAAGATCCGAATGAATTACATCCGTATTCTCCCCGGTGACAGGGTTGTCGTGGAGCTTTCCCCGTACGACCTGACCCGCGGCCGCATCACCTATCGCTACAAATAGCGGCACGCATACACGCACTCCATTTCCGACTGCAGGCTTAGCTCAACCTACGGTCGGATTGTGTGTGAAGACCAGCCATAGTTTTAAACGCCTGCGGCTGGGCGAGTAGATAGTAGGGAAGTAGTTTGAGCGCTACCGAAAGGAAGAACGATGAAGGTACGTCCTTCGGTCAAGAAGATGTGCGATAAGTGCAAAATCATTAGGCGCCATGGCAAGGTCCTCGTCATTTGCGAGAACCCCCGTCATAAGCAGCGTCAGGGTTAAGAGAGGAGACTACGTTGGCCCGTATTAATGGTGTCGACCTCCCGCGTGAGAAGCGCGTTGAGATCGGTCTGACCTACATTTACGGCATCGGCCGCACCACTGCGACGAAGATTTGCGTCGAGTGCAACGTTAACGTGGATACGCGCGTTAAGGACCTCACCGAGGATGAGGTTAACGCCATCCGCGATTATATCGATAAGAACCAGATCATGGTTGAGGGCGACCTCCGCCGTGAGCGCAACCAGAACGTCAAGCGCCTTATGGACATCGGCTGCAACCGCGGCCTTCGTCACCGCAAGGGCCTCCCGGTCCGCGGCCAGCGCACCCACACTAACGCTCGTACCCGCAAGGGCCCGAAGCGTCAGATCGGTGCTAAGAAGAAGAAATAAGGAGCGCTAGATAGATGGCTACTGCTAAGAAGAACGTTCGCGCTGCCCGTCTGAAGCGCGCGGACCGTAAGAACATTTCCGTGGGCCAGGCTCACATTCGTTCTACGTTCAACAACACGATCGTTTCGATCACCGATCCCCAGGGCAACGTCATTTCCTGGAAGTCGGCTGGCCAGGTGGGCTTCAAGGGCTCCCGTAAGTCCACGCCGTTCGCTGCCCAGATGGCTGCCGAGGCTGCTGCCAAGCAGGCCATGGAGCACGGTATGAAGAAGGTTTCCGTCTTCGTCAAGGGCCCCGGCTCCGGTCGTGAGACCGCCATCCGCTCCCTCCAGGCTGCTGGCCTCGAGGTCTCGAGCATCCAGGACAAGACCCCCATTCCGCACAACGGCTGCCGCCCCAAGAAGCGTCGCCGCGTGTAACTGAAAGGATCGTATCAATATGGCAATCGACAGGACTCCTGTTCTTAAGCGCTGCCGTCAGCTCGGGATCGATCCCGCTGAGCTCGGTTACAGCAGCAAGAAGGAATCTATCCGTCAGCCCAAGCGCCGTCGCAAGGAATCTGAGTACGGCATGCAGCTGCGCGAGAAGCAGAAGGTCAAGTTCATCTATGGCGTTCTGGAGAAGCAGTTCCACGGCTACTTCAACAAGGCCCGTAAGATGAACGGCGTCACCGGTGAGAACCTCATGATCATTCTTGAGTCTCGCCTCGACAACGTCGTCTTCCGTCTTGGCTTCGCCCGCACCCGCAAAGAGGCTCGTCAGTCCGTCCGTCACGGTCACTTCACCGTGAACGGCAAGCGCGTGGACATCCCGTCCTACCGCGTCAAGGCCGGCGACGTCGTCGCTGTCGGCGAGAAGTTCCGTGACCTCCTCCCCATCAAGGAGGCCCTGATTTCCTCCGAGCGCTTTGAGGTCCCTGGCTGGCTCGAGGTCGATATCGAGAAGCTGTCTGGTAACGTGCTCGCTCTGCCGACGCGTGAGCAGATCAGCGGTGATATCAACGAGCAGCTCATCGTCGAGCTCTACTCTAAGTAGTCCATCCGGGCTGCTGAGGCTGGAGGTAATACATGTCAGAATTCATTAGGCCTCAGGTTCAGGTCGAAGAGATCAACGAGACGTCTGCTCGTGTCTCCGTCGAGCCGCTCGAGCGTGGTTACGGCGATACGCTGGGTAACTCCCTTCGTCGCGTTCTTCTGTCCTCGCTCGAGGGTGCCGCCGTCGAGGCTATTCAGATCGATGGTGCGCAGCACGAGTTCATGACCATCCCTAACATGGTCGAGGATGTCACCGACATCGTCCTGAATGTCAAGGGTCTTGTCTTCAGGGCTCTCGGCACGACCGACGAGGCGACCGCCACCATCTCGGTTGACGGCCCCTGCGAGGTCACCGGTGCGGACTTCTTTATTCCGTCCGAGTTTGAGCTGGTCAACCCCGAGCAGCACATTGCTACGCTCACCGAGGGTGGCCATCTCACCATGAGCATGCGCATCGGCTATGGCCGCGGCTATGTTTCTGGCGAGGCCAACAAGCGCGACAACGATCCCATCGGTGTGATCCACGTCGACTCGCTGTACTCGCCGGTTTCCCGTTGCGCCAAGCTCGTTGAGGCTTGCCGTGTCGGTCAGCACACCGACTACGACCGCCTTGTCCTCGAGATCGAGACCAACGGCTCCATCGCCCCGCGCGACGCCGTGGTCCAGGCTGCCAATATCATCAACCAGCATATGGCCGCCTTTATGAACCTTGCCGAGACCCCCGAGGTCGAGGAGGAGGCTTCGATCTTCGCTCCCGAGGTCACCAACGACAACGCCGAGCTGGACAAGCAGATTGAGGATCTGGACCTTTCCGTCCGCTCCTACAACTGCCTTAAGCGCGCCAGCATTCACTCGGTCCGTCAGCTCGTTGAGTTCTCGGAGAACGATCTGCTCAACATCCGTAACTTCGGTGTTAAGTCGATCGAGGAAGTGAAGGACAAGCTTGAGTCCATGGGCCTGAGCCTGAAGGCTTAATGCTTCGCATATTTGAGGAGAAACTAGACCATGCGTCACAACGTTAAGAAGGGCCTGAAGCTCGGCACCGATGCGAGCCACACCAAGGCCATGAAGAAGAGCCTTGCTAAGGCCCTCTTCGAGAACGACCGCATCAAGACCACCGAGACCCGCGCTAAGGCGCTGCGTTCGGTCGTCGATCCGATCATCACTTGGGCCAAGAAGGGCGACCTGCACTCTCGTCGTCTGGCTATCGCCAAGCTCGGCGATAAGCAGCTCGTTGCCGAGATCTTCGACAAGGCTGCCCAGGGTATGTGGCAGGACCGTAACGGCGGTTACACCCGCATCATGAAGCTCGGCAACCGCAAGGGCGACAACGCTCCCATCGTTATCATGGAGCTCGTCACCGAGCCTTGCACGCCTAAGGCCAAGAAGGCTGCTCCGGCCCCCAAGAAGGCCGCTGCTCCCAAGAAGGTCGAGGCCGTCGAGGAGGCTCCTGCTGAGGAGACCGCTGAGTAGACTTTCCGTCTGCATAGGCTATATTCGAGGGGTACGTTCGCGTACCCCTCTTTTTTTGTCGCGATACCGTTACTTGTTTGTTGGGAGCGTCCATGACTGCGCCGTCTGATTTCAATTCGATTTCCGAGCTTGACGCCACGCTCGTATTTCGCGTGGCCTATGATGGCTCGTCGTATAGCGGATTTGCCGAGCAGCCGGGACAGACGACGGTTGCGGGTGAGCTACGTCGAGCCATCGAGACGCTGCTTCGCCGCCCGATCGATTTGACGTGCGCGGGGCGTACCGATGCCGGCGTGCATGCCGTGGCTCAGTACATCAGCGTGCCCGTAACGGACGCTGAGCTCGCGTGTACGCGCCGTAGGTGGCTGAGGGCTATGGATGCCCTCCTGCCCAAAGATATCGCCATAAACGAGGTCTACAAGGCCCGTAGGGGCTTTTCTGCCCGCTTTGACGCGCGGTCCCGTACGTATACGTACCGTATTGCCGATCGCGATGCGCGCCCCGTGCTCTCGCGCGGTGCGGTGTGGTGGCATCGCTATCCCCTCGACGTCGATGCGATGGCGGCCGCCTGCCCTGCGCTTTTGGGCGAGCAGGACTTTAAGAGCTTTTGCAAGGTTGCCTCTGCTGTGGGCAAGCCCACGCACCGCTGCGTGATGCGTGCGGAGTTTGGCCACGAGGTCGCTTTTGGCGAGGATATCCTGACCTTCACTATCGAGGGCAATGCGTTTTTGCACTCGATGGTGCGTACCATTGTAGGAACGCTCGTGGAGATTGGCATGCATCGTCGCGATCCCCAGTGGATGCGCGAGGTTATTGACGCCTGTGACCGTACTGCCGCCGGTCCCACGGCGCCTGCCTGCGGCCTTACGTTTATGGGTGTCGATTACGACCCCGCCGAGCTCGTCGTGCTCGACTAGGGGAGGGCTTGGTGCGTGCCTAGCCGACCTTTGCCATGTGTGGTCTGCACGTGTGCAACATCTGTTCTTGGCGTGCATCGAACCCGACGACTCGTTGCTTTTATTGCCGGGGTGTACCATGAACGACAGTTTGATTTATTGCTGTCGAGAGGATGGAAAACTTGGTTCGACGTGGCTCGCATCCGCGACTTTCGGTGATCCTCGTAGTTGAGGGTTCGCCCAGCTATGCGATGCGCGCGCTCGAGAGCGTCCAGAACCAAGACCTCTATGATCTGCAGATTGTCGTCGTGTGTCGCGATACGGCCCCTGGCGTGCGCCATTCGCTCGAAGTTGCCGCCGGCAGGGATATTCACATCGATTTGATTGACGTCGAGGATGCGGTGCGTGGCGCGTGTCTGCGTGCTGGCTTTGCCGCTTCTCGCGGATCTCAGATTATTGCCATGAATGCCGATGAGTGGTTTGCGCCGCAGTCGCTTTCCAAGATGGTTGATGCTGCGTGTGACGCCGCGGCCGACATAGTGTTCCCCACGGTGTCACTCGATCGCTACGATGCGCATCGAGAGCGCCATTCGCGTGTCTTGGACGCTGCCCCTCTTGCTATCGAGGACCTTTCTTCGATGGCGCGTGAGCTGGCTCAGCTCATTCCGAGCGGCTTGATTGCGCAGACTTCTGGTGTCATGTACAGCCGCTCGTTGTTCGATGCGTGCCTGTCGCATGACAAGGCATATCGTACCGTTGGGTTTATGGCATGCGCACTTTCGCGGGCACAACGCGTGTCCGGGTGTGGTGACGCTTGTTTCCACACGGTGGCGCCAAAGCTTACGGATGTTTTTGATCCCACCATGTTTGCCAGGCTTTCCGATGATGTCCGGGCTCTCGACGAGCTTACTGGTTCGCTTGCGGAGACGGGCGATGGCAGCCAACTGATGATGGCAGGCCAGAAGTTCTACTTTGCCGGCCTGGTCGCCTGCATCGAGAATTTGTGTCTGAGCCCGCATGGAGTGTCGTCAATCGAGCGTTCCGCCCGCATGCGTGATATGCTCGAGGCGCCTCGAACCCGTCAGATGGTCGCCGCGCTCAAGGACAACCATCGGGGACTGGGCCTGTTGTTTGGGCCGATCGCCAGCGCTAAGCCCGCGCGCTGCATGATGTGTACGCATCTGGCAGCTTTTCTTAACCGGACGGGCGCAAAAACCGCCTAAACGGCTCATTACGAAACAAACTTGCATAGAATTGTTTCGAAATGCGTTCTTATACACAAAAGCCTTCAAATAGCGTTAAACTATTCAATCACTGATTGATTGTCTCCGCCATCTTTTGGAGAGAGGGTTTGTATGGCTAAAAAACGCAATGGGCGCCAGGATGCCATTAGAGATATTGTGCGCAATAAGGATGTCCGCACGCAGCGCGTGCTGGTTGATGAGCTCCGTGCTATGGGCTTTGATTGCACGCAGGCGACTGTCTCTCGCGATATTGCCGACATGGGGCTGCGTAAGCTCCCTGAGGGCATCTATGTTCTGGCAGAGGACTTGCACCTGCAGCGTATGGTTTCCGAGCTCGTAACGGGCGTTCTGCGTACCGATAATCTGGTTATGATCAAGGCTCAGCCTGGCACGGCTTCCGGCATCGCCGCCGCCGTTGATGCGGCAGAGTTGCCCGATGTGCTTGGCTCGCTTGCCGGCAACGATACGATTTTGGTTATTGCCCAGACGGCCGAGGACGGCGAGCGTCTCGAGGCGCTGATCAATAAGTTGAGCAATTCTCGCAAGTAGGTGTGCGGGTCGTGCGCTCGGCATTGTGTGCGCTGACATAGTGGCTTGTAAGGGGTATCGACGTTGGTCGGTACCTCTTTTTGTTTGCCGGTATAAAGACCGCCCACCAGGTCGCTTCAAACTAAAAGGCCCCGAGCAGTTCAATAAGCTGCTCGGGGCCTTGTTGGCTTTAGTCGCGTACTTCTTAGCCGACCGTATCGTCAGGCGTGGGCGAGGGGTCGGGAGTGGGCGTAGGCGTAGGCGTGCCGCCATCGCCGCCGGTCGAACCACCAGTGGAGCCGCCCGTCGAGCCACCGGTCGTACCGGTGCCGCCGGTGGTGTCGCCGCCCGTGGTCTCGGTGGTCGTGGTCGTCGTTGTAGTCGTTGTGGTGGTTTCCTCTTCCTCTTCCTCTTCGTCCTTGTCCTTGTCGTCGTTCTCCGACTTCTTGGTGTTGTTGGTGCCGTAGAACTTCCAGACGCTGTTGTTCTTGTAGGTGGGCGCCGTTCCGGTCGCAAACTCCTCGCGCTCGGTACCGGTCAGAACGGTGTTCATAAACCGCTTAAAGACAGGCAGGTTGGTGCTGTCGCCCAGCAGGTCCGTGCCGTACTTTTGGATGGGGATCTCGCCCGCGGAATAGCCGGTCCACAGGGCGCATGCCAGCTGCGGGGTATAGCCGCAGAACCACAGGTTGGTGGTGTTGTCGGTGGTGCCCGTCTTGCCGGCATAGGGCTGGTTGACACTCAGGGCGCCGGCAGCACCCGTACCGCTGCCCTTCATGACGCCGGACAGAACATCGGTGACCGCGGCGGCCTCGCCCTCGGTAAGCACCTGTGAGGGATTGTCGGTGTGCTGGTACAGCACCGAACCGGTACGAGAGTCAATCTCGGTGATGGCGATCGGCTGGCGATAGTAGCCGCCGTTGGCAAACGTCGCGTAGGCGGCGGCCATCTCGAGCGGCGAGATCGAGCCGGTGCCGAGGGTCATGACGGGAACGTCCTCGATGTTGTCCTTGGCGGGGTCGATGCCGAGCTTTTTGACGAGCGAGATGATCTTGCTGTTGCCGACGGCTTCCGCCACCTGGATGTAGCCGGTGTTGGAGGAGTATGCCGTCGCCTGCTTAAGCGTGATGGTGCCGTAGCTTTGATTGGCGTAGTTTTGTACCTCGGTTGTGGTGCCCTTGGCCTTGAGCGGCGAGTTGCAGTTGAGGGTGACGTTGGGGTTCATGCCGTTTTGGATGGCAGTTGCCAGCGTAAAGGCCTTAAAGGTGGAGCCGACGGGACGCTTGGCCGTGGCATGGTTTACGTGGTTCTCGTCGGCGTTGTAGTCGTAGCCGCCCACCATGCACTTGATGTAGCCGGTCTTGGGGTCGACGACGACCATGCCCATGTCCAGGCCGTCAAGCGAGAGCGTGTCGAGCTGCTCGCGGACGGCATTCTCTGCCACCTGCTGCATCGTGGGGTCGATGGTGGTTTTGACGGTCAGGCCGCCCTTAAAGAGCACGTCGGTCGAGAACTCCTGCTCCAGCAGCTGCTTGACGTAGGAGACAAAGTAGGGCTGCGAGTATACGTCGACGCCGCTGCCCGAGATTTCGGTCACGTTGAGGGTGATGGGCTCGGCCTGTGCGGCATCGTGCTCCTCCTGGGTGATGTGGCCCAGGCGCAGCATGTTGTCGAGAACCTTGTTGCGGCGGGACAGTGCCAGATCGGGATTGACCGTGGGGTCGTACTGCGAAGGCGAGTTGGGAAGGCCGATGAGTAGCGCGGCCTCGCTCAGGGTGAGGTCGGCGGCGCTCTTGGACAGATAGGTCTCGGCTGCGGCCTCGATGCCGTAGGCGCCGTGGCCGTAATAGATGGTGTTGAGGTACATCATGAGGATCTCGTCTTTGGAGTACATGTCCTCCATCTTGATGGCGATGTAGGCCTCGCGCACCTTACGCTCAATGGTCGAGTCGAACTGCTCCTCCTGCAGGATGGTGTTGCGCACAAGCTGCTGGGTGATAGTCGAGGCGCCTTCGTGCCCGCCGCCGAGGGTTGCCACCGCAGCACGCGCGATACCCCACAGGTCGATACCGCCGTGCTCGTAGAAGCGCTCGTCCTCGACGTCAACGGTGCCCTGCAGCACGTAGGGGGAGACCTCGTCCTTGGTGATGGATTTGCGGTTTTGCGTGTAGAAGCTCGCGATCTTGTTGCCGTTGCAGTCGACGATCTCGGTGGGCTCGCTCACCAGATACGCGTTGGCGTCGGTGTAGTCGGGCAGATCGGACAGCCAGCGGTTGACGTTGCCGACCATGCCGATGCCAAACGCCACGCCCGCAATCAGCAGAAAGCCCAAAAACGAGAGCAGGATTATGGGCAGGGCGTGCGTCTTTGAACGGCTGTGTCCCTGTCGTTGGCGAGGACCCATATATTGACCTCCAGGTATGTCGTGCCGGACGGTGGATGTGCCGTCGGGGCAGGATGGACATAAGTTATTACACGATAAACCAAACGGGGCGCGCGAGGCCTCGTGTATGCTGGAAGACGGCATTTTTCAGAGTGAATGCATACCTTGGTAAGGAGTTTGTCGATGGCGATTCGGGCGATGGGGCCGAGCGGACAATGCGAGACTGGATTGGATGTCGTCAGTGCGGCGCTGCCCGAGCTGCTGGCGCCGGCGGGCGGACTCGACCAGATGCTTGCGGCTATCGCCGCGGGTACCGATGCCATCTATGCGGGGTTGGGCGGCTTTAACGCCCGTGTGAGCGCCCACGGCTTTACGGATGACGAGTTTGCGCGCGGCTGCGCCGTGGCGCATGCCCATGGCGTGCGTGTGTACGTGACGCTCAACGTGTTCGTGTTTGACGATGAGTTGTCCGACGCGGTGGCGTTGGGAGCTCATGCACTGGAGCTGGGCGCCGATGCTCTGATTGTGGCCGATGCCGGGTTGGCCTGCGCGCTGAGCGCGGCGATTCCCGGGGTCGAGATTCACCTGTCTACGCAGGCGGGCGTTCATAGCGAAGGCGCCGTGCGGCTTGCCGCCGATGAGTTGGGGGTCGAGCGCGTGACGACGGCGCGCGAGCTGACGGTCGACGAGATTGCGGCGCTCTGTGCCACGGGCGTGCCCATCGAGGTATTCTGCCACGGTGCGATTTGCATCGGCTATTCGGGGGCGTGCGAGTTCTCGGCCCTGCGGCGTGGACGATCGGCAATGCGCGGCGACTGCACACAGCCGTGCCGTCTGGCGTACGACCTAGTGGACGAGGCGGGACAGAGCGTTGTCGCCGTTGAGGGGGATCGTCTGCTGTGTCCGCATGACTATCTGGGTATTGCGCATCTGCCCGAGCTTGTAGATGCCGGCGTGGCGTCGCTCAAGATCGAGGGGCGCATGAAGAACCCCGATTACGTATTCAACGTGGTGCGGGTTTGGCGCCGGGCGCTCGATATGCTGCGCGACGGCGCGTGGGACCCCGGTGCCGTGGAAGAGCTTGAGCGCGAGCTGGGAAGGTCGTTTAACCGTGGGTTTACCGATGCGTACCTGCGAGGGCGTTCGGGTGCCGAGCTGATGAGCTTTGAGCGTGCAATTAACCAGGGCGTGCGCGTGGGGCGCTTGGTCGCTGTGGGCCACGAAGAGGTGACCGTTGAGCTCGATGCCGCCGTGGCGGCGGGTGACACGCTCGAGATTCGGTTCTATCCGGGCGTCGACGCGCGCCCCGATGTGCCCAAGCGCTGGCCGCAGGTGCCCTGCCCGGTGGATGCCGCAGCGGGGAAGCGCGTCGTCGTGCATTGCAAGCGTAAGGTGGACGCGGGCTGCGAGGTATACCTGATTCGCAGCGCCGGCGTGTTGGATCAGACAGCGGCGGTGTTGGAGCGCATGCGGGCCGAGGCGGATGCGATTGCACCCGTTGCGCGCGCCGTTGAGGTGCTGCCCTTTGAGGACGTTGCGGTGGATGGCGGTGCGTCGACGGAGTTGGCGGAGCGCGCGGTTCCCGCTCACATGGTTTTTGCTTGGCAGCTGATGGATGCCGATCCGCGCGGAGAACGCGATTTATCCGACGCCGTTGTGGTGCTGGACGAGGTGTGCCGCACGGGTGACGTTGATCGGACCCGCTCACTTATGCAGCGTGCCGGGCGCGTCGTCTGCCGCAACCTGGGACAGGTGGTGATCGCTCGCGAGCTGGGCATGACGTTTGACGTGGCGGCGCCGGTGTTCTGCGCGAATCGGGTCACGCTTACCTGGCTGCGCGGACTCGGGGCGGGGCGGGTGTACTTGTCGGCCGAGTTGCTCGGCAATGATGCGGAGCGTGTTGCCGAGCTTGCCGCTTGTCCCGGTGTCTTGGGGCCTGTCGATGCCGACCGTCCCGAGCTCATGGTGTGCGAGCACTGCTTGCTGACTGCCGAGGGCGCCTGCGCCACGGATGCAACGGGGCAGGTCCGTTGCCGTGACTGCTCGCGCCGTCAGCAGGCGCGCTTTTTGGTCGAACGTGACGGCACGCGTTTGCCGGTCGTTATCGACGCGTGCGGCAGGACGAGGATTTTCCTGTCGTAGGTGCCGCGTCGCGCTGTTTTGGTTATTATTAGTGGGTTTATGAACTTCCAGCACCGCCGTATCCGGTGAGGGTGCTATAGCAAAAGGAGGATACCCAATGCTGTCTGTTGACGAGCAAATGCGTATCATCACCTCGGGTGCAGCGCAGATCGTCCCCGAGGCCGACCTTCGCAAGAAGCTTGAGAAGGGCGAGCCCCTCAACATCAAGCTCGGCGTCGATCCCACCAGCCCCGACCTGCACCTGGGCCATGCCGTGCCCCTGCGCAAGATGCGTCAGTTCCAGGACCTGGGCCACAACGTCACCCTTATCATCGGCAACGGCACTGCGCTGATCGGCGACCCCTCGGGCAAGAACTCCACCCGCCCGCAGCTTTCGCAGGAGCAGATCGAGGCCAACGCCGAGACCTACGTGAGCCAGGCCATGAAGATCCTGGACCCCGAGAAGACCACCATCGTGCACAACGGCGACTGGATCCTTTCGATGGACCTGGCCGGCCTGCTGCAGGTGTGCTCCAAGTTCACCGTCGCCCGCATCCTTGAGCGCGACGACTTTACCAAGCGCTACCAGTCCCAGACGCCGATTGCCCTGCACGAGTTTCTGTACCCCGTGATGCAGGCCTTCGACTCCGTTCAGATCAAGGCCGACGTCGAGATGGGCGGCACCGACCAGCTCTTCAACCTGCTCGCCGGCCGCGAGCTCATGGAGAAGATGGGCATGGAGCCGCAGATCGCGCTTACCATGCCGCTGCTCGAGGGCACCGACGGCGTGCGCAAGATGTCCAAGTCCTATGGCAACTACATCGGCCTGACCGACGCTCCCAAGGATATGTTCGGCAAGACCATGTCCATCCCCGACGAGATGATCGGCAAGTACTATCGTCTGGCCAGCTCGCTCGCCCCGGCCGAGGTCGACAAGATCGATGCCGCCCTGGCCGATGGCTCCGCCGACCCCTACGAGCTCAAGCGCGCTCTAGGCCGCGACCTGTGCGACACCTACCACGGTGCTGGCGCCGGCGACGAGGCTCAGGCCGAGTTCGACCGTGTGTTCAAGGAGGGCCAGCTTGCCGACTTCCCCGAGAAGCACGTTGAGCTGACCGTCAACGACGAGGGCCAGATTTACCTCGCTGGCCTGCTCAAGGACCTGGGCCTTTCGGCCAGCGCCGGTCAGGCCCGCCGCGACATCGACGGCGGCGGCGTCAAGATCAACGGCAAGGCTGTGGCTTCCAAGAGCTACAACATCGATCCGAGCGCCCTCAAGCTGGGCGACACCCTCTCCGTGGGCAAGCGCAAGGGCTTCAAGTTGATTTAGTTCCGCCGTTCTACCGAACGGCGGACCGGCCGACGCTGCGCGGGCCGCATTTGGACAATCTGACGTTCAACTTCAAGGGCGCGACCAGAAGGTCAGCGCCCTTTCGTTTCACGTCACCTTGTCTCAAATGCGACCCGCTCGCTGTCGTTGCCAAAACATCGGCGTTTTTGTTGTCGGGACGGCAGTTAGTAGTCGTCGAGTAGTCATTGGTGCTCAGCGGCAGTCCCCATTGCACCAAGTGGCGTGTGCCGTTAAGCGGAGGGGCGTATTGTTGGCCCATCGTTTGGGCATACAATGGCTATGAGCATGCTGCGGTGAAGGCCTGTCCGCTCCGCAGCTGTTTTCTACGGTTAAAGGAGAATGTATGTCCGTTGAGGTCATGAGGTCTGTGATCGAGGCCGCCGAGGGCCGCGTGCCCGTCGACACGCTGTTTACCAATGCGCAGATCGTCGACGTGTATGGCCAGCGTGTGGCGCCCGGTAGCGTTGCCGTCAAGGACGGTGTGATCGTCGGCGTGCTCTACGATGGTCGCGACGATGCCGCTGGCACCTACGAGGCAACTGAGGTCGTCGACTGCCAGGGTCGCTATCTCGCTCCCGGTTTTATTGACGGGCATCTGCACATTGAGTCCTCGAACATCCGTCCCGCCGAGTATGCTCGCATGGCCGCGACGCGCGGTACTACCACCGCCATTGCCGACAGCCACGAGATTGCCAATGTTGCCGGTCTCGACGGCCTGCGCTTTATGATCGAGGATGGTCGTCGTGCGCCCATCTCCATCAAGTACATGATGCCTTCGTGCGTGCCCGCACTGCCCGACGAGCAAGCGGGCGCTGTGATTACCGCCGCTGACATGCAGGCGTTTTTTGCCGAGCATCCGGGCGATGTCTTTGGTCTGGGCGAAATGATGAACCTGCCGGGCGTCTTTATGGCCGACCCCGAGACCTGTGCCCGCATCGATGCTGCCAACCAGACGCCGTCCAAGCAGGTTGACGGCCACGCGCCGCTCGTTGCCGGTATGGACCTCAACGCCTATGCCGCAGCGGGCATTATCGCCGACCACGAGTCGACGATTCCCGAGGAGGCGCTCGACAAGCTGTCCCGCGGCATGTATGTGATGCTGCGTGAGGGCACGTGCAGCCACGACCTGGCCAATTTGTCTCCGATGCTGCTGGAGAACCCTGCCCGCGCCCGCTGCTGCTGCTTTGCGACCGACGACCGCGCTCCCTCCGATGCTCTTTCGACCGGCATGATCGACAATGCCTGCCGCGTGGCCATCGAGGCCGGCATCGACCCGGTGGTCGCCATCTCCATGGCGTCCCTTTCCACGGCTGAGGCATTTGGCCTGGACCACGGCTGTCGCGACCCGCATGAGCTCCGTGGCGCGATCGCCCCGGGCAAACGCGCCGACCTGCTGTTGCTCGATGACCTGACGTTTGCCAAGGCTCCGCATCGCGTATATGCCGCCGGTGCTCTGGTGGCGCAGGACGGCACCTTTGTGGGCGAGATCGCACCCGAGATGGCCGAGGTTGCGGCCCTTGCCGATGAGCTGCGCGCCTCCGTTAAGCTGCCGAAGCTTTCGCTCGACGTGTTTGACTATGCCTTTAAGCCGGGCGAGGCCGTGATTGACGTGGTGCCGGGTAAGGCCATCACGGGCATGGCTCGCCCCGAGAGCGCCGAGGGCCTGCGCCGCATTATGCTGATCGAGCGCCACGGCCGCGGCGTGTCACTGCAGGCCGAGGGCGCCGACGGTGATGGTCCTGCGGGCCTGGGTCTCGTTGGCAAGCACATTGGTCGCGGCTGGGTGCGCGGCTTTACCATCACGGGCGGTGCCATCGCCTCGACGATTGGCCACGATTCGCACAACGTGTGCGTGGTGGGCGACAACGCGGCCGACATGATGGCTGCCGTCGAGGCTGTTGGCCAGGGCGGCCACGTGCTGGTACGCGATGGCGAGGTCGTAGCGCGCATCCCGCTGGCGCTCGGTGGCCTGATGAGCGAGGGCACGGCCGAGGATGTCGCCGCGCAGCACGACGACTTTATGGTCAAGGCGCGCGCCATGGGCATCGAGCCGCCGCTCGACCCCATCATGGGCATCATCTTCCTGCCCCTGCCGGTGATCCCGACGCTCCGCATCCGCCCCGAGGGCATGTTCGACGTCACCACCTTCACCTACGCCGACTAGTCATCGGGGACGTTCTTAAACGACTAGTCGTCGGGGACACTCTTCCGTGTGTCGCCTGCCGCCGCGGTCGTGGGCTCTCTGGCACGCGTGAGCTATTTGCCAGGTCTATGTAACGTTTACGCCCGCGGAGTCTTATTTGAGCTCCCTTTGGGTACGTTGGAATCGGATACACGTTCGATTCCAACAAGCCCGAAGGGAGCTTTTCTATGTTTAAACTGATTGCATCCGATATGGACGGCACACTGCTTGACGAAAACGGCCAGGTGCCTCCCGAGACCTACGAACTGATTCTGGCGCTACACGAGCATGGCGTGCATTTCGCCGCATCGTCAGGTCGTCGCTACGATCGCCTGTGCGAGTTCTTTGCGCCCGTTCGCGACAAGATGGACTTTGTCGCCGCTAACGGCGCCCAAGTCTACGCCGACGGTAAGATGGTAGACCGTGAGGTGTATTCCCACCTGGCGATTCGAAGGCTCGCCCAAGCCGTCAGGACGTTTCCCAATCTGCATCTTGCGCTCTTTGACCGAACCAAGTCCTTCCTGCTCGATGACGAGTGCAAGTTCGTGCGTGAGGTCGATAAGGACCTTCCCAATGCCGAGCGTATTTGGGAGCTGCCCGATCCCAGCGTAAATATCATCAAAGCGAGTATCTTTTGCGACGACAGTGCGGTTATGGACAGTGCGTACGTGCTACAGCGCGAACTTGGTCAGCTCTTTACTTTTGCGCCTTCGGGCAACGCGTGGATCGATGCCATGCAGCCCGGTGTGTCGAAGGCCTCGGGTATCGCGCAGCTCGCGGAGCATTACGGCATTGGTCGCGACGAGGTCATGGCGTTTGGCGACTCGATGAACGACTACGAGATCATTCGCTTTGTCGGCACGGGCTGCGCGATGGAAAACGCGCGCCCCGCGCTCAAGGCGGTGGCCGATCGCGTGGTGGGTTGTAACCGCGACCACGCCGTCCAGCAGGAGCTCCGTCGCGTGCTGGAGAGTCTCTCCTAATCCGGCAGATGGGGACGTTCCTTTTCTGCCGACAGTGGGGGACAGTCCTTGCAGCTTTTTGCGAAGAGTGTCCCCAGTGACTAGTCGTTTAAGAACGTCCCCAATGACTGACCAATGACTAGGCGAGGGCGGCCATGATGGTGCGGGCGACGCCGTCGTGGTCGTTGTCGTATTCGGTGATGGCGTCGGCGGCCTCGCGATCTTCGGGCTCGGCGTTGATCATGGCCATGCCATGGCCCGCTGCCTGCAGCATGGGGATGTCGTTGATGTTGTCGCCGAACGCCCAGGCGTCGGCGAGACGCTCGCCCAGATGCTCACACAGCCACGTGAGGGCCGTTCCCTTGGTGGCGCCTTCGCCCATAACCTCGATATTCATGGCGTACGAACGCGTGACCTCAATGCCTCCGAGCGTGTCGAGCGCCGCCGCGATGGCGTCGCGATCGGCGGGGTCGTGCCAGTACATAGCGATGCGTTCGAGCGTCTCGACCTCGTCGATCTTGCTGTCGATATTCATGTCGATCGGCGTTCGTGTGCGCTTGAGCGAAGCCGCGATGTGGGGGTCGCCGCCACAGAACTCATCCAGACGCCCGTATAGCGAGCGGGGGAGGAAGCACTGCCCATCCGCGAAGATATCGAAGGTCACATCGTGGCCGGCGGCAATGCGATGGATGCGGTGGGCAATGCCACGGTCGAGCGGACGGCTCAAGATGCACGTGGCGCGCGAGGCGTCGGTGGGCGTATCCTCGTCGAGCTGCCAGACGCTGGCGCCGTTGGCACAGACCGCGTAATGCACGGCGGGATGGGCGAGAATGGGCTCAAAGATGCCCGACAGTGGACGTCCCGTGCAGGGAACAAACTCGATGCCACGACGTGCGAGCTCGTCGAGCATCGCCCAGGTGGCATCGCTCATTTGCTTATCGCTCGTCAGCAGCGTCCCATCCATATCGGAAAACACAATCATTTGATGCAGCCCTTTCTACTGGCATAAAAAGCGTGGCCGAGGGCTTGGGTCCCTGGCCACGCTCGAGTTCTATAACGGTTCGCGTCCTAGCGGTCGGCGAGCGGCTTGTACTCCAGCGGCTCGATCACCGGACGATAGGCCGGGCGAATAATACGGTGCGCGCAGAAGAGCTCTTCCATGCGGTGCGCCGACCAGCCGGCCATGCGGGCGACGGCGAATAGCGGCGTAAAAAGCGTCTCGGGCACGCCGAGCATCTTGTAGATAAAGCCCGTGTACAGGTCGATGTTGGCGCAGATGGGCTTGGTCATGCCGTGGTCGCGCATGACCTGGGGTGCCAGGCGCTCGATGCGCTCGATGAGCGCGAACTCCTCGCCCAAGTCCTTCTTGGCGGCAAGCGTGCGCGCGTAGCGACGGCACACCTCGGCACGCGGGTCACTCAGCGTGTAGACGGCGTGGCCCATGCCGTAGATGAGGCCCGTGCCGTCGAAGGCCTGCTTGTCGAGGATCTTGCCCAGGTAGGCCGCGACCTCGTCCTCGTCCTCCCAGTTGGAGACATGCGCGCGGATGTCCTCGTGCATAGACACGACCTTGGCATTGGCACCACCGTGGCGCGGGCCCTTGAGCGAGCCGATAGCCGCGGCGTAGGCGGAATACGGGTCGGTGGCCGAAGACGACAGCACGCGGCAAGCGAAGGTGGAGTTGTTGCCGCCGCCGTGCTCGGCATGCAGCATGAGCATAACGTCGAGCAGCATCGCCTCATCGCGGGTGAACGCCATGCCGCCGCGCAGGACCTGTAGGATGGTCTCGGCGGTGGAGAGACCGGGCGTAGGGTGCGGCACGAGAACCTCGGAGCCGCGAAGCTTGGCGACCGAGGCCATGTGTGCGAAGGCGGCGATGCGCGGGAGACGTGCGAGCATGGAAATGGCGACGTCGATTTCGTGCTCGGGCGTGATCACGTCTGGTTCGGCATCGAAGGCGTAGAGCAGCAGTACGGCGCGCTGGAGCACGTTCATGATGCTCGACGATACCGTGGTCATAGGGAACTCTTTGACGTACTCGTCGCTCAGATGTCTAAAGGCGCCCAGGCGCTCGCAAAAGCCGTCGAGCTCTTCCTTGTTGGGCAGCGAACCCGTGATAAGCAGATAGGCGACTTCCTCGTAGCCGTAGCGATTCTCGGCCTGGGCGTTGTTGACCAGATCCTCGATGCTGTAGCCACGAAGCGTGAGTTTGCCCTGATCGGGCACGACCTTACCGTCGACCTTGTTGTAGCCATGCACATCCGAGATGCGAGTGAGGCCCGCGACCACGCCCGAACCGTCTGCATTGCGCAGGCCGCGCTTGACATTGTGCTCGACAAACAGGTCCTCGTCATAAGGGTCGGTCGGCAGGCCATAGTAGAGATTTTCGCTTTCGGGCGAAATCTGGCGGCTCGCTTCATAGTCCAGAACCAGGCGGCTCAGGTGATCGTCAAAGCGGTAGTAGATTTTCTTGGCGTCGTAAGCCATGCGCGCTCCTCTCCGGTCCGCTTGGGGGCCGCGCGCTTGGACGATATGACGTCAAGCTGCCCCGGGCGGATTGTTCGCTACAGGCGGTACATAAAGTTAAAGACATCCTCGCGCTGGATGGACACATTGACGCCCGAAAGCTCGCCGGCCTCGGCCAGGGCCTTCTGCAGCTCGGCGAAGTCGAGCTTGGACTCGGCGGTGTCGGCCAGCATGGTCATGGTGAAGATGTCCTCGATAATGGACTGCGTAATGTCGCGGATGTCGACGTTGGCCTCGCCCAGAACACGGGTGACGCCGGCGACGATACCGGGGCGGTTCTTGCCAAGGACGGTGATGACGATGCGGGAGGACGAGATCTCGGCCATGGGAAACCCTTTCGCGTGGTTGCGGCGCGCGGGGCGCTCCGCTACGGTACAGTGTTCATCATTGTACCTGTCTAGCGCCAAAAGGGGTGTGCTTACTGCGGCGTTACACGTCTGCAACATGGGTGAAGGCTCGATGGGGTGCGTGCTCGCTGCGGTTGGCCACGCCGCATTGCGCAAAGACCGTGAACCTTTTGTGGGACGTGCGGCGCCGTGGTACCATAGCCGAGTTTGTTGTCTTGGTCGGAAACCAAGACGCCTTATGCGCTGATCGGTAACCAGCGCCTGACTAATAAGGAGTCCTACCATGAAGCAGGGTATCCATCCCCAGTATGTCGAGTGCACGGTGACGTGCTCCTGCGGCAACACCTTCAAGACGCACGCTACCGTGTCCGAGATGAAGGTCGAGCTTTGCAACGAGTGCCACCCGTTCTACACCGGCCAGCAGAAGTTCGTCGACACCGGTGGACGCGTCCAGCGCTTCGCCGACAAGTTCGGTGGCGCCGCTGCCGCCCAGCTCAAGAAGGCTGAGGAGGCCAAGGCTGCCAAGGCCGCCAAGGCTGCTGAGGCCGAGGCCGCTCGCAAGGCCGCCGCTGAGGCTAAGGCTGCCGAGAAGGCTAAGCGTGCCGCTAAGTTCGCCGAGGAGGCTGCCAAGCAGGCCGCCGAGGCTCCCGCAGAGGCTCCCGTCGAGGAGGCCGCTGCTGAGGCCGAGACCACCGAGGCTGCTGAGTAAATAACTCGCCGCGGAATCGCTCGCATTCATGGCATAAGGGCCGTGCATCCGTTTGGGTGCGCGGCCCTTTTCTTTTTATTGGTGCAAGCCAACCTGTCCCCATTGCACCAGATTGGTGCGAAGGGGGCAGGTTGGCTTGCACCAAATGGCAGAGAGACAGCGTTTGCCCAGATAAAACCTGCCAAAATAAACCAGTCCCTTTTTGGCAGGTTGGTCGTAGTTATTACGTGGCGGTCGAGGTCGACCGTATAGGCCGCGCCTCGTTTGGCTAAAGTACATTTATCTGTGTTTAACTCGCCCAAGGCTGCATGGCGTGGGCGATGGCCAAAAAGGAAAACCACATGGGATTCATGTCAAAGCTGCTGTCCTTTGGATCCGATAAGGACCTTAAGCGCTACTACAAGATCGTCGACCAGATCAACGGTCTTGAGCCCCAGTTTGAGAAGATGACCGAGGAAGAGCTCCGCGCCCAGACCGATAAGTTCCGCGAGCGTTACGCCAACGGCGAGTCGCTCGACGACATGCTCCCCGAGGCCTTTGCCACCGTGCGTGAGGCTTCCAAGCGCATCACGGGCATGCGTCACTTTGACGTACAGCTCATCGGCGCCATGGCGCTGCACGAGGGGCATATCGCCGAGATGAAGACCGGCGAAGGTAAGACCCTGGTCTCCACGCTGGCCGGCTACCTCAACGCTATCGCCGGCAAGGGCGTGCATGTCGTTACCGTCAACGATTACCTGGCAAAGCGCGACTCCGAGTGGATGGGCCGCATCTACAAGTACCTGGGAATGACCGTCGGTCTGCTCCAGAACAATATGCCGCTCGAGCTCAAGCGTCCGGCCTACCAGGCAGACGTCACCTACGGCACCAACTCCGAGTTCGGTTTCGATTACCTGCGCGATAACATGGTCACCCGCCCCGAGCAGCGTGTGCAGCGCGGCCACAACTACGCCATCGTCGACGAGGTCGACTCCATCCTGATCGATGAGGCCAGAACGCCGCTCATCATCTCGGGTGCCGGCACCAAGTCCGCCAGCACCTACAAGGATTTCGCGCGTGCCGTGCGCGGCCTTGAGCGCGGCGAGGACGTCTCGCACGACATGCTCACCGCCACCGAGGACGTCGAGCCCACGGGCGACTACGTCATGGATGAGGCCAAGCACACCATCGCCGCCACCGAGCGCGGCCTTAAGAAGATCGAGCACCGTCTGGGCATCGAGGACATCTATGCCGATCTCTCCGGCCAGCTGGTCAACCACCTGCAGCAGGCGCTGAAGGCCCAGTACATGTTCCATCGCGACAAGCAGTACGTGGTCACCAACGGCGAGGTCAAGATCGTCGACGAGTTCACCGGCCGCATTATGGAAGGCCGCCGTTACTCCGAGGGCCTGCACCAGGCCATCGAGGCCAAAGAGGGCGTGCTCGTACGCGAGGAGAACCAGACCCTGGCCACCATCACCCTGCAGAACTACTTCCGTCTGTATGACAAGCTTTCCGGTATGACCGGCACGGCACTTACCGAGGATGCCGAGTTCCGCGAGATCTACAAGCTGCCCGTCGAGGTCATCCCCTCCAACAAGCCCGTGCAGCGTGTGGATCACGAGGACCTGGTGTACCGCACCATTCAGGCCAAGTACAACGCCGTCGCCGACGATGTCGAGCGACGTCACGCCAAGGGCCAGCCGGTCCTGGTGGGCACCGTCTCCATCGAGAGCTCCGAGAAGCTGTCCGCCGCCCTTACCAAGCGCGGCATCGCACACGAGGTCCTCAACGCCAAGCACCATGAACGCGAGGCCCACATTGTTGCCCAGGCCGGACGCTACGGCGCCGTGACCATCGCCACCAACATGGCCGGTCGTGGTACCGACATCCTGCTGGGCGGCAACCCCGACGAGCTGGTGCGCGAGCGTCTGGAGTACGAGGGCCTGACCATGGAGGACGTGACGCCCGAGCAGCTCGAGCAGTTTAACGCCGAGGCCAAGGAGACTTGCAAGGCCGAGCGCGAGCGCGTGCTTGCCGCCGGCGGCCTGACCGTTATCGGCACCGAGCGCCACGAGTCCCGTCGTATCGACAACCAGCTGCGCGGCCGCTCCGGCCGTCAGGGCGATCCGGGCGAGACCCAGTTCTACCTGTCGCTTGAGGACGACCTCATGCGCCTGTTCGGTGGCGACAAGATGGACCGCGTCTCCAAGATGATGGTCACGGCCGACATGGGCGACGACATGCCCATCCAACACAAGATCATTTCCAAGGCCGTCGAGAGCGCCCAGCACAAGGTCGAGAGCATCAACTTCTCCATGCGTAAGAGCGTTCTTGAGTACGACGACGTCATGAACAAGCAGCGCCAGGTCATCTACGCCGAGCGCAACAAGATTCTGGACGGCAAGGACCTGACCGATCACATCACCGAGGTCATGCACGATACCGTGTACCGCTGTGTTCAGGAGTTCTGCACCAAGGACAGCCACGAGGGCGAGCGCGACCTGGAGGGCCTGCGCAAGTGGGTTGTGGAGCTCACCGGCCACATCGATACGCCGAAGTTCCCCGACGAGGATTATGAGGCCTTGGCTGCCGATGTCCTGGCTTACGTAGAGAAGTGCTACAACATGAAGGCCGAGCGCTTGGGCGAGGACCTGATGCGCGAGCTCAACACCCAGGTTATGCTGCGCGTCATCGATACCCGCTGGATGAACTACCTGCAGGAGATGGACTACCTCAAGACCGGCATCGGCCTGCGCGGCTTTGGCCAGCGCGACCCGCTGGTTGAGTACAAGACCGAGGCCTACGGCGCGTTCCAGATACTCGTCGACACCATGTACGAGGATTACCTGCGCACGGTTCTGCGCATCGAGATCAAGGCTGCCCCGCGTGCCGTGGAGCACAAGGAGGAGCCCGCGCTCGAGGGTGCGCGCTTCTCCGGTCCTGCCGAGGTCGATGGCGACAACGGCGACTCGGTGCTGCGCAAGCAGGCGCAAGTGCAGGCCCGCACGGCTGTCCAGGGTGGTCCGGCTGCCGTCAACAACGGTGGCAAGGTGACCACCTATCGCAAGTCCGAGAGCGACGATCCGTACGTCAACGTGGGCCGCAACGACCCGTGCCCCTGCGGTAGCGGCAAGAAGTTTAAGTACTGCCACGGCAGGAATCGTTAATGGCTGAGGCTTTAGAGGTAACGCCCGCCGAGCTGGACGCGTTTGCGGACCGGC
>CABUQY010000014.1 GCA_902493915.1 uncultured Collinsella sp. | reverse complement strand
TAGCGGGCACTCGCTATCGGAGGAAAACTTACATGTGGGATTGGATCGTTAACATCCTTTTTGAGCTGCTCAAGCTCATCCAGACCTTTGCGGTCGACTGGGGCCTGTCCATCATCATCCTGGTGGTCATTATCCGTCTGCTGCTGACGCCGCTTATGCTCAAGTCGACCAAGTCGACGGCCCGCATGCAGGTGCTGCAGCCCAAGATGCTCGAGATCCAGGAGCGCTATGCAGACGATCCCCAGCGTCAGGCCGAGGAGATGCAGAAGTTCTACAGCGAGAACAAGTTCAACCCCATGGCTGGTTGTCTGCCGCTGCTGATCCAGATGCCTATCCTGTTCGCCCTGTTCACGTTGCTGCGCAACCTGCCGCAGTACTTTGACGAGGGCACGTTCTCGTTCTTCAACATCCTGCCCGACCTGACCACGACGCCGAGCGCTTCCTTTGCCGATGGCTTTATGGTTGCACTGCCGGCGCTGGTCTGCTTGATCCTGTTTGCCGTCCTGACCCTGATTCCGCAGCTGTATATGTCTCGCAATCAGACTGGTCAGCAGGCCCAGAGCATGCGCATGATGGCCGTTGTTATGACCGTCATGATGCTCTGGATGGGCTGGAGCCTGCCCGTCGGTGTTCTGCTCTATTACGATGTGTCTTCTGCTTGGCAGGTTATCCAGCAGATCTTCGTGACGCAGAAGGTTATCGACAAGGCCAAGGCCGATGAGGAGGAGCGTCTTAAGAACGCCCCGCTTCAGGTCGAGGTCACGCGCCGCGAGAAGAAGCCGCGTCCGCACAAGAAGAAGTAGTCGGGATATCAATCTTATTTAGGTACCTAACTTTTGGAGTACGTTATGTCTGAAGAGATCATCGAGGATATGCTTGAGGAGGTTGCCCCGCAGGTTGCGGGCGATTATCCCGATATTGCACAGCGCTACAAGGCTGGTGAAGAGCTGACTGATGAGGAGCTTGACACCATTGCCGATGTTGCGATTTCTATTCTGCGTTCCATCCTTTCGCACTTCGATGCCGCCAACTCTCCTATCGATGAGTATGAGGGCGATGAGGGCGAGCTGATTCTGGATGTAACGGCTCCTGACCTTGCTGTTCTCATTGGTCGTCACGGTCGTACGCTTGATGCTCTTCAGGTTATGTTCTCGCTTTTAGTGAGCCGTAAGCTTGGCTTTAGGTATCCGGTTGTGGTGGACGTTGAGGGATATAAGAGTCGCCGTCAGGACAAGGTTGCCTCTATGGCTCAGTCTGCTGCCGAGCGTGCTATTCGCACTCACAAGAGTGTTTCGCTTCCGCCCATGAATGCCTATGAGCGCCGACTCGTTCATATTGCACTTCGTGGCAACGATGCGGTTGATACCCATTCCGAGGGTTCTGATCCTGATCGTCACGTAGTGATTGTTGCTCGATAATCTACTCGAGCTTATGCTAAGGGGACGTGGTTTCCACGTCCCCTTTTTTTGTCAAAAGTTCTCGATACACTGATTTTTGTCAGAAAGGAGTCATCTTGTTTGTATTGACTGATGAGCAAGCAAACCAGATGCTTAGCCGTCTTGCTTCGTATTGCAAAGACTATTCATTGAAGGTTTCCGATGACGAGCTTCGCGCCTGTATTCAGCATCTGGATCTTGTATTGGAGACCAATAAGGCTACTAATCTTACGCACATTCTGAATGTCGACGATGCTGCAGTTCTTCACATTCTGGACTCACTTGTATTACTTCCTTATATCAATAAGGCCCCTGAGGGTGCGCTGCTTGATATGGGTACTGGTGCTGGTTTCCCTGGTATTCCTCTGACTATTGCCAGTGGTCGTAAGGCAACCTATATCGATTCAGTTGGTAAGAAAGTTGATGCTGTTAACTCTTTTGTTAAGAGCCTTGGCCTGAAGCACGCCCATGCTGTTCATGATCGTCTAGAAGAATATGCACGTTCTCATAAGAAGCAATTTGCTGTTGTTACTGCTCGTGCACTTGCTCCGTTCCCGGTTCTTGTTGAATATGCTTCTCCTTATTTGAAAGACGGTGGACTCTTTGTCATTACTAAGGGCAATCCCACAGATGAAGAGCTTAATTCTGGCGAGGCTGCTGCCAAGATCTGTGGCTTTACATCGCTTTTCATTGATGATTTAGATTTGCCGAATGGCTTAGGGCATCGTGAGTTCATCATTCTTAAGAAGTCGCGTCCAGCATCCGTTACTCTTCCGCGTGCTAATGGCATGGCGAAGAAGAATCCGCTTGCTTAGATGTTTCACGTGAAACATAATGGATAGTATCAAATCGCAGTGTTTCACGTGAAACACTGCGATTAGTTTCGAATCGGAATGTTTCACGTGAAACATCCTCCGTTTAACAGCTTTAATACACACCAGGAGGGACCGTGGGATTTCGCGACGTTAAGCGTTCTAAAAGCGCTAAGGACACGCGTATCATTGCAATCATCAACCAAAAAGGCGGTGTTGGTAAGTCGACGACGGCTGTAAATCTTGCCGCAGCACTGGGCGAACAAGGTCGGAAAACGCTCATTGTCGATTTTGACCCGCAAGGTAATAGCACGAGTGGTTTTGGAATCGAAAAAGAAGACCTTGATCACTGCATTTATGATGCATTATTGAATGACGTGCCTGCAGAATCGCTCGTTCTTGATACGAACTGTAAAAAGGTGTTCGTTATTCCCGCAACAATTCAGCTTGCAGGCGCAGAAATTGAGCTCGTAAGCGCAATCGCTCGTGAAACCCGCCTCAAAGATTTGCTTGAGCCGATTCAGGACGAGTTCGATTTTATCTTCATTGACTGTCCCCCTTCGCTCGGCCTGCTTACTATCAACGCCTTGACCGCGGCAGACAGCGTTTTGATTCCGATCCAGTGCGAGTATTATGCACTCGAGGGCGTTACGAAGCTGCTTGAGTCAATGAAGATGGTCAAATCACGTCTGAACAAGGGCTTAGACACCTATGGTGTGCTTATGACCATGTATGACTCGCGTACTTCTCTATCGAATCAGGTTGTTGAGGAGGTTCAATCGTACTTTGGTGATAAGGCGTTTAAGACGCTGATCCCCCGTACCGTTAAAATCTCCGAAGCTCCGTCTTTTGGAGAACCGGTAATTACCTATGCACCTCAAAATAAGGGTGCAAAAGCGTATATGAACCTTGCAAAAGAGGTGATCAAGCGTGCCTAGTGTAAAGAAACGTGGTGGATTGGGACGTGGACTCAATGCTTTGGTCTCAGAGGCCGAGTATGAGACCGCTGGTTCGGCTGCATCCGCTTCAAAGGCTGCATCTGAAACGAAACTACCTATTGAGGATATTGTTCCCAACCCTAACCAGCCGCGAATTCACTTTAACGAAACTGAACTTCGCGAGTTGAGCGAGTCAATCCAAGAACATGGCGTTTTACAGCCGCTTTTGGTTCGCAAGCATGGAAACGGCTATGAGATCATCGCTGGTGAGCGTCGTTACCAGGCGTCAAAGCTTGCTGGTCTTGAAGAGCTGCCTGTCATCATTAAAGATGTTAATGATAAAGAGATGCTTGCTCTTGCTCTTATCGAAAACCTTCAGCGTTCTGATCTGAATCCCGTCGAAGAGGCCAAGGGCTATCGTCAGCTTATCGATGCCAGCGGTATGACCCAGGAGGCATTGTCGAAGGCAGTAAGCAAGTCACGCTCTGCAATTACAAACTCGCTGCGTCTTCTCGATCTCCCCGAAATAGTTCAGCAGATGATTTTTGAGGGCAAACTTACTGCTGGTCATGCACGTGCGATTCTTGCGGTTCCCTATGAAGACGCGCGTATCCGACTTGCAGAGAAAGTTGTTGCAGAGGGCCTTTCCGTAAGAGCGACAGAAAATCTTGCGCCGTTGTTTTCTGCCGGAGAGACACCTAAGACGCCGAGGCCTGCGACGCCTCAGTCTTTTAAAAAGGCCGCCCGTGTGCTTCGCCAGGTTTTTAATACCAACGTGCGTGTGAAGAGCTCGCGTGGAAAGAATAAGATCGAGATTGAGTTTAAAGACGAGGAAGAGCTCTCTCGTATTCTTGGCGAAATGATTCAGTTTGATCAAGGAGGCCAAGATGAGGAATAAGATTTTAACAGCGATTGCATTGGCGACGACTGTCGCGGCTGGTGCCTTTGCTGGCTATAAGATCGCGACAGACGATGAACTTCGAGGTCGTTTGCTTCGTGGCGCGCAAGATATCGTCGATACTTCCAAAAAGAAAATGGATGTTATGACAGAAGATGTTGCCATGCGTACTGCTCAGGTAACGAAGAATCCCAAGATTAATCAAGGTTGGGCCAGCAACCAATGGGAAAATGTAGGCTATTAGGTACCTAACAATTACTCAGCATATTCTAAGGGGTCCTTGTCTGATTCATGAGACAAGGACCCCTTATTTTGGACGTAAAAATGGGGTAGGTAGCAGCTAATTCAAAATTAAGGCCAATAAATGAAACGGCCCCGGTTGCATATTCTGCAACCGGGGCCGTTCGATGTTTCACATGAAACGTTTTGGGGTGCGACTCCCCTATGCGTTCTTCTGAACTTTGAAGCGCTGCTTCAGCTGTCCACAAGCGGCGTCAATATCGTTACCACGGGAGTTGCGAATTGTGGTCTCGATGCCACGGGACTCAAGACGGCGCTGAAGATCCTCAACCTTATGAATCGGCGACGGCTTGAGCGGGCTACCCTCGATGTCGTTAAGCTGAATGAGGTTAACGTGGCACAGCGTTCCCTCGCAGAAGTCGCAGAGCGCCTGCATCTCGGGATTCGTATCGTTGACGCCTTCGATCATGGCATACTCATAGGTCGGGCGGCGGCCAGTCTTCTCGGTGTAGAGCTGAAGCGCTTCGTGAAGGCGGAGCAGCGTGTACTTCTTAACACCGGGCATGAGCTTATTGCGCGTCGACTGGATGGCGGAATGCAGTGAAACAGCAAGTGTGAACTGCTCGGGGATGTCGGCAAATTTGCGAATACCGGGAATAACGCCACTGGTAGAGACGGTGAGGTGACGAGCGCCGATACCGATGCCATCGGGGTCGTTGAGGATTCGCAGCGCCTTGAGAACCTCGTCGTAGTTGGCAAACGGCTCGCCCTGGCCCATGAAGACAACGCTCGTGGCGCGCTCGCCAAAGTCGTTGGATACATGAAGTACCTGGTCGACGATCTCTTGAGCGGTCAGAGAGCGCTTGAGGCCGTTGAGACCGGTAGCGCAAAAAGCACAGCCCATGCCACAGCCTGCCTGTGTGGAAACGCAGACGGAAAGCTTGTTACGACGGGGCATGCCGACAGTCTCGACGGAAACGCCGTCGTGGTACTCGAGCAGATACTTGCGAGAGCCATCTTTGGAAACTTGCTTGGTGAGTTCAGTCGGCGTGTCAAAGGCAAAAGCCTCTTTAAGCTGCTCGCGGAAAGCCTTGGGAAGGTTGGTCATATCGTCAAACGAACAAACGTTCTTCTCAAAGACCCATTCAATGAGTTGCTTCGCGCGGAAGGCGGGCTGGCCAAGTTCGGCCACGAGCTCGCGAATATCGTTTTGGCTCAAGTCGCGAATGTCCTGAGATTTAGTCCTGGGATTCATGGAAGCCTTTCGATTTTGGGGAAACGTAGAGGGTATCGCTACAATATGGTATCAGCTGCAGAAATTATAGAGGAGGAGTCTGCCCATGCCGGGTAAAAGCCTAGAGAACATGCACGTAGCGGTCTTGGCGGGCGGTCATTCCGCTGAGCGCGAGATCTCGCTCAATTCGGGAAAGAACGTTGTGGTGGCACTGAAGGAAGCCGGCTACACCTCGGTGGAGCTGCTCGATACGGCCGCTGATGACTTTATGGTAACCATGGCAACCGGCGGCTTTGACGTGGCGTTTATCGCCATGCACGGTGCCGGCGGCGAGGATGGTGCCATGCAGGGCGCCATGGAGACCCTGGGTATCCCCTACACGGCCTCGGGCGTGCTTGCTAGCGCCTGCGGTGCCGACAAAGAGGTCTCTAAGCTCCTGTACGCCAAGGCGGGCATTCCCATTGCCCCCGGCCTCGCACTCGAGGTGGGCGATGAAGTCGATATCGATCATATCGTCGAGGTTTGTGGCGAGCGCTGCTTTGTGAAGCCGGCCGTCAACGGTTCCAGCTATGGCATTTCCCTGGTCCATGAGCCCTCCGAGCTGCCCGCGGCAATCGCCAAGGCGTTTGAGTACGGCGACAAAGTGCTGGTCGAGAAGTGCATCGAGGGTACCGAGATCACCGTCGGCGTATACGGCGAAGATGACGTGCGCGCTCTGCCGATTGTCGAGATTCGTAAGCCCGAGGACTGCGAGTTCTACGATCTGGACGTGAAGTATGTCGACCCTACGGACATCCATCGCATTCCGGCGCAGATTTCACCCGAGAATTATGCTCGCGCTCAGGAGCTTGCCTGCGCCGCTCACAAGGCCCTCGGTTGCCTGGGTATCTCGCGCAGCGATTTTATTGTGAGTGAGGACGGCCCCGTTATCCTCGAGACCAATACCATTCCCGGCATGACCGATACGTCGCTGTATCCGGATGAGATCCGCCACACCGACGACATGACGTTCCCGCAGGTCTGTGACAGCCTGATCCGTATGGGCCTTCGTCGAGCGGGCATTGCATGCTAATCGAGGACGCGGTTTCGTCAGGAACGCCGCAGTTTGTCATCGACTCCTATGCCACGCTTGCCGAACGCGCCAAAACGCAGTCTTTCGGTCTTATCGAGGAAGATGTAATTGTCCTCGATACCGAGACCACAGGTCTTTCGGTGCAGGACAACGAGCTGATCGAGATCTCGGCGGCCCGTCTTTCGGGCCGCGAGATCGTCGACCGTTTCGATACCTTCGTGCATCCCAAGCAGCTGATTCCCGCCGAGATTACCGAGCTCACGAGCATTACAAATGCCGATGTGGCAGATGCCCCGTCGGCCGTTGAGGCCGTCGCCGCTCTCGCCGATTTTGTCGGTGGTTGCCCGGTGATCGCACATAACGCCACGTTCGACCGCTCGTTTATCGAGTCGGTCAAAGGCGGCGTCAACGTGAGCGATATTTGGATCGATTCGCTGCCGCTGTCGCGCATCGCGCTTCCACGCCTGGCCTCGCACAAGCTGTCTTTTATGGCTGATCTGTTTGGCTGCGACTCGGTGTCACACCGTGCCAATGCCGACGTCGATGCCCTGTGTGGCGTATGGCGCGTGTTGCTCGTGGCACTCACCGACTTGCCCCAGGGCCTCATGGCGCGCCTGGCCGACATGCATCCGGACGTGCCTTGGTCCTATCGTCCTATCTTCTCGTTCTTGGCAGGGCAGAACCCTGGTTCTATCTTCTCTCTCAGCGCCGCTCGTGCTGACGTTCTCAAGGCCGATCGCGCCGACGATCGGGTGGACGCCGACGAACTGCCAGTCCTCAAGATGCCGAGTCGTGAGGAGATTGAGGCGGACTATGCGCCAGGTGGCCTGGTCAATCGCATGTATCCCACTTACGAGCCGCGTGATGAGCAGATCGCGATGGCGCTCGAAGTCCGCGATGCGCTGGTCACGGGCACTCATCGAGTAATTGAGGCAGGCACAGGCGTCGGCAAATCGATGGCCTATCTGGTGCCTTTTGCCGAGGCAGCATGCCGTAACAACATCACGGTTGGTATTGCGACCAAATCGAACAATCTTGCCGACCAGCTCATGTACCATGAGCTGCCAAAACTTGCCGAGCAACTGGACGGTGGTCTGTCATTTTGCGCGCTCAAGGGGTATGACCACTATCCGTGCCTGCGCAAGCTTGAGCGCATGAGCCGCGGCCAGGTCGAGATTACCACCAAGCGCGATCCGGCGGACACGCTCACGGCGGTCGCGGTCATTATGGCGTACGTCTGCCAATCAGCCGATGGCGACCTCGACTCGCTCGGCATTCGGTGGCGCAGCGTCAACCGTCCCGACTTTACGACGGCCTCGCGCGAGTGTGCTCGTCGCCTCTGCCCGTTTTTCCCTGATAAATGTTTGGTCCACGGTGCTCGCCGTCGTGCGGCACATGCCGATGTGGTGGTCACCAACCATTCCCTGCTGTTCCGCAACGTCGCGGCCGAGGGCAGGATTATGCCTCCGATTCGTCATTGGGTAATCGACGAGGCCCATTCCATCGAGCGCGAGGCGCGCCGTCAGTGGGCGCGCGTGGTGTCGGCGGACGAATCACGCGTCCTGTTCGAGCGCCTGGGTGGCTCGAGCACCGGCGCACTAAGCCAGGTTTCCCGTGATTTGGCAACCTCCGAGGGCTCTACGCTCTATCTGGGCCTTACTGCCAAGGCGACGTCGACGGTTGCCCGCGCGAGCATGGCAATCGCCGACGTGTTCGATGGCGTTCGCGAGCTCGGCCGCCGTGCGCGTGGGGGTTATGACAATGCCAATCTATGGATTGGCCCCGAGCTGCGCGAATCAGACGACTGGCATGATTTCTTACAGTCGGCCTACACTGGCATCGACGCATTGGAACAAGCTGACAAGAGCGTCGACGCGCTGGTGCAAGCCGTCGCCGCCGACAAGCCCGAGGTTGTTGTCGACCTGGGTGATATCTCGCGCCGCCTGCACGAGCTGGCCGAGAACCTCAAACTCATCATTGATGGCACCGATGAACACTACGTGTATTCGCTGCAGGTCAATCGCAGACTTCGTGCCGGCGGAGAGTCGATGACCGCAGAGCGCATCGACATTGGCGAGGCTTTGGCAACCGAGTGGCTACCCGAGGTTCACACGGCTATCTTTGCCTCGGCGACCATGACGGTGTCCAAAAGCTTTGAGCACTTTAACCATGCGGTCGGCCTTGATCGCATCGGTGCTTCAACGTCGTCATCGCTGCACTTGGATTCGAGCTACGACTTCGATTCGAACATGGCTGTAGTCGTTGCGGGCGATATCCCCGATCCGCGCAATCGTGAGAGCTATCTTACGGCGCTCGAGCGCGTACTGGTCGACGCCCATCTTGCCATGGGCGGATCGGTGCTCACGTTGTTCACCAATCGGCGCGATATGGAGGACCTATACGCCCGCGTTGAGCCCAAGATGGCCCGTGCGGGTCTGGAGCTCAACTGCCAGCAGCGCAACTCATCTCCTCGTCGCCTGCGCGACCGGTTTATCAACGAACCGACCTCGTCGCTTTTTGCGCTCAAGGCCTTCTGGGAGGGGTTTGATGCCAGCGGCGAGACGCTGCGCTGCGTCATCATTCCCAAGTTGCCGTTCTCAAGCCCCACGGACCCGCTCTCGTGCGAGCGCAACCTGCGCGAAGACCGCGCATGGGCGCGCTATTCGCTGCCCGAGGCGGTGCTCGAGGTTAAGCAGGCCGCGGGGCGTTTGATTCGCTCGTCGACCGATAGCGGTGTGCTGATCTTGGCGGATCCTCGCCTGGTGACGAAGGGCTATGGCAAGAAGTTCTTAACGTCGCTGCCCACGAGCTCCTACCAGCGCATCGAATCGGCGCAGATCGGGCACTATCTACAGCTGTGGCGTGCACGCCACGAGCGGCGGCGCTAAAGCGGACAGACGAGGGTTTTTGCCATATCGCACAGACGCTTTGACAGGGCGGGGTCATCCAAGATGCGGATGGCTCCGCCCGCTGCGATTATCTGGCTCAGCAGCCAACGCTCGGAGCCGTAATGTACGGTTGCCGTTGCCATGTCTGTCCCGCTGCGCTCGATTAGGGTGATGCCGGCCCAGTCCAGATGCTCCGCCATATCGAATGGCATCAAGAGCTTTGCGCTACACTGCGTCCGGGCAAGGGAATCGTGGAGGGATGCAACGTCCGGTACGTGAGGCACGACGGAGTCTTCCGTCAAGGCGAGTCCCTCGATTTTATCCATGCGATAGGTGCGCTGCTCATCGACCGCGATGTCCCAGGCAATCAGGTAGGTTTGGTCGCCGTTTGCCGTAATGCGCAAGGGGTCGACCAGACGCTCGCGTGGCCGTGCATCGTCCATCGAGCGATACGAGATACGGCAGCGAACGCCGTCCTGAATGGCGCAGCTCAGCTGCTGCCAGTGCGACCCGTGGCTGACGGTGTCAGAGACGCGCTGGTTATAGCCGAGCTCTTCGGGTAGAAGAGCGTGTCGAATTCGAGCCGCCGCCTGGGGCTCGATCCCCAACGATTCAAGTTCGTGGTTGAGCACAGCGCCCTCGGCGTCACTCAGGCGCAGCGGTAGTACACGCCCGGCGTCACCGGTGAGGACCACGCGCTCGCCGTGGCATTCGCAGATGATACGCGCACCCGATTCTCGGTCCGCGAGCGTCGAGACGATCTCGAGAATCTCGTCGAGCGACGCCCCCGTGATGTCAAAGCGACTGCAAATCTCGGTTCGTGTCATGCCGCTCTCGCCGGCGGCGTAGAGAGCCTCCATGATGTCGATGGCGCGCGAGAGCCTCTGCTCGCTGGTGAGTTTACGCACGGGCATGCTCGTGCACCGTCCTTTCAATGAGGTGGTTCCACGCCTGCTTGAGCGATTTGGGGGCCATGGGCCTCATGCCGTCCATGGCGTGGGCCATGCAAAATGAGGCGGCGGCTTCAAGATCGCGCACGTCAACGGTCCAAGTCCATCCCGAATCGGTGTGTGCGAGCTCACCTCGCCCGCGCGTGAGGCCGTTGATCATATCGATCTGCGTCTGCGGGGCGAACGAGAACGTGGCTGCAACGGGCGGGCGGTCGGCAAAATCGAATTCAAAGAACAGGTAGTCGCTGAGGTTGAAGTCCGCAGGGATAGCGTAGGCCTTTGAGGGGCGCCAAGCGCGAACGATACGGTCGCAGCGGAATGTCCTGATGTCGTCGGTGGCATTGTCGAGGCCGCAGAAGTACGCAACGCCCTCGCGCTCGAACATGCCGTAGACGCAGACGGTACGCTCTTTCTGCTCACCGCGTCCGTTCTGATATAAAAATCGCAGCGCGCATCGCTCGGCAAAGGCGCTCCATACCGCATCGACGGTGGGAGAGCGGCGAATCGGTGCTTCGTCCACCGTCGTCCTACCGGTGAGATAGGCAATCTTGGAGCGAATATCGGCAAGCGGCGCGGCAAAGGTGGATGAGCCGGCCGCTATTGTCTGGTCGATAGCGTTGAGCAGGATATCGGCGTCGTCTGCGGTGATGAGGCCGCCTGCCGCAAACGTGTGCTCGCGGTCGATTGTCCACGAGCTTTCCTCGGTCTCCTGCGCACCGGCGGGGCGAACCTCCTTGATTAAGATGCCACGCTCGAGCAGTTTGTCACGATCGCGCCGAAACTTGCGCTTATCCGAGTCGATGTTGCCCGAGCCATATCCCAGGTCAGAATCCAAGACGATCTGCTCGGTCGTCAGCGGTTCGGGAGAGCTGTTGAGCACAAAGAAAAGATTGAGGATGCGCTGGGCCGTTTTATCGAAACTGGGCTCCGAATTCCCCTTTTTAATTGTCGCGGTCGCGTCGCTTGCCGTCATAGAGTCCTCGCATGAGAAGGTGGTTTGCTGCCATGATTTTAGTCCGATATGGAGATTAGGCTATATCCTTGTCCGCTCGGGGCGTTAAGATGGCCCGAATTCGGTCGTTTGCGCTCGCTCGGGGTATACTTTCGACTATATACGGTTCTAATGTGCATGCATTGGGCCTATTTGTCGGATTATGGATGTGGAGCGCACATGGCGAACACCCAGAACTATATTAACCACCTGCTGCAGAACACCGGCATCACGCCGGCATGCAGCGAAGAAGAGCGCTTGGCTGCCGAGGATATCGCTCAGATCTTCCGCAACCACGGCTTTGATCCCGAAGTTCAGGAGTTCAATGCCCCGGCGCCCAGCAGGTTGGCATTTGCCGTTACCGGTATTCTTGCGTTTGCCGGCGCCCTGCTGATGGGCATCGGCGGCGGCATCGGCTTGGTCGGCACCTTGCTGGCCATTGTCGGCGCCGTTCTTTACGTGCTCGAGCGCACGGGCCACCCCGTGGTTTCACGCCTGGGCAAGACGGGCGTGAGCCAAAATGTCATCGCCTACCACAAGGCCTCGGGCCCGCTCGCGTCTCCGCGCAACCGCCCGGTGGTCGTTGTCGCACACTACGACTCTCCCCGTGCTGAGCTGCTCGCCCGCGAGCCCTATGCTTCGTATCGTGCGCTCATCGCCAAGCTGTTGCCCGTTGCCACGGTTGCCCCTGCTGCCGTTGCCATCTTGTGTATCCTGCCGCTCCCCGGCGCGCTCAAGGTTCTGCTGTGGATTGTCGCGATCCTCGCTTCCCTCGTTGCGCTCGCCAACGCGGCAAACATCATTTCTAACCGCTACATTCTTCCCTATACGTCCGGCGCGGTGTGCAACAAGTCTTCTGTCGCCGCTATGCTCGGCGTTATGGACAACGTTGCTCCCTTCCAGGGCGAAAACGAGTTTCCCGACGATGTTCCGTTCGATACCTATTTTGGGGAGCAGAAGCGTCGTGCCGAGGAGATGGCGCGCGCAGCAGCGGAGTATGCCGCGGCCCAACAGCAAAACGACTACGGCAACACCATCGAGTATGAAGAGCCTACCTACGCCGAGGATGAGTTCGGTCAGCCGATTGCTCCCGACGCTCAGGCCGAGCCCGAACAGGGTGAGGATTTCGACGAGCAGATCGAGGGCTTTGAGGGTGCGTCTGCCGACGAGACGCTGATTGGCGCCATTGTGCCCGAGGATCAGAATCAGGCTGTCCAGGCCGAAGAGTTCAATGACGAGGTTTCCGCTGCCGAGCCGGCGGAGGAGCCTGTCGCGGCCGAGCCCGAGCCCAAGCTCTATCGCAATGCCGCCGGCAACATCCGCTTTGGTTCGGATGCCATCCGTGCGCTCGGGATGCTTCCCGAGTCCTGCACGCTCGATTACGAGGAGGGCGAGGAGCCGACGTTTGAGCCCGAGCCTGCCCCCGTCGTGACTGCACCTGCGCCCGCCGTCACCGTGGATGATGAGTCTGCCGCGGTTACCGCTGCCGTTGCCGAGCTCGAGGCGGTGTCCGCGATCGATCCCGCGGCAGGACTGGACATTTTGGCCCCCGCCGCGCCGGCGCAAGACGTTGCGGACGAGCCTGACGACGATTACGTTGAACAGCCGAGGCGCGTGTCTTACGAGAGCGATACTGATTTTTCGGCCGAGATTCCCGCGGCAACGCCCCATGCCGATATTGCATCCGCGTTCTCTTCGATTGGCGCCAGTGCTTCCAACTTCTTTAAGGGTGCGCTTGCAAAGGGCAAGAAATTTGTCGACGATTTCGAGGAGAAGCGCGCTGCCGCACGCGAGGCTGCCGAGCAGGAGGCTATCGCTCAGCAGCAGGCAGCCGAGGCGGCACGTGAGCGCGCGGCGCAAGAGCTCGAGCAGAACGAGGCTATGCAGTCCGTGCCCGTCGACGCTGCCGAAGCTACAACGTCCTTCGAGTCCCAGCAACCGGCGTCCACGGATGTTGTTGAGGCGACGACGTCTTTCGAGGCTCAGCAGCACGTCGATAGCACCATGTCGTTTGATGCCGCGCAGTTCGATTCCACGATAACGTTTGAAAAGCAAGGCACCGCGATTGCCGAGCCCCTTCCTGTTTCCGATGAGCAGGGCGACGCGGCAGACGATGACGAGCCCATTGATGCTGCCGAAATTCAGGATGCTGCCGAGGACGAGTCCGTCGAGGCCAACTCTGACGAAGAGCAATACGCGGCAGCCGATCAAGGTGATTCGGCCGAGGTCGAGCAGGAGGAGGTGCCTGCGGTTTCCGAGACTCCCGAGACGGATGAGTCGAGGCCTTACTCCACGCAGATTTTCACCATGCCGACCCCGAGTGGTTCCGGTGCCACGGTTGCCAATGTCGCTCCCACCCAGGACGAAACGGTCGATTCCCTTATGGCCCAGATTTCCTCCCAAGCATCGCCGCGTCCGCAGATGAATGTTCCCGATCCGGCGTCGGCACCGTCGCCTGCACCCTCCTCGTCTCCGCTGGCTTCGGTCCCTGATCCGTCGCTGCCGTCGATGAAGCAGACAAACGTTGCGTCTCGCACGTCGCTGTTCGACCTTCCCGATCCCTCCGCACAGGTCAACGACCCCTTTGCTACCGCCCAGGGTCCCGAACCCACATCGGCACCCGTTGCGCCTCCTATGCCCGTTGCGTCGGGCGCACAGCCGATCGAGACCATTTCGGCTCCCGCCCCTGCGGCACCCAAGTCTCGCAAGCGCGGCCTGGGCGGCCTGTTCGGTCGTAAAAAGAAAAACGAACAGGACAGCATGAGTGACTGGCTGGGCGTCGAAGACGATTACGATGCCAAGAAGTCCGGTCGCGGCATCGGTTCGTGGGATAATTTCGAGGACGATAACGATGGCTGGAAGGGCGGCGCTACGTCTTCCGACGGCGCTTCTTCCGAAGATATGCTCTCGGCTGTCGCCTCTATGGGCGACGATGAGCTGCTCGGTCACGATATCTGGTTTGTGGCAACGGGCGCCTCGGATTGTGATGGCGCCGGTATGAAGGCCTTCTTGGCTTCGCATCGCGATAAGCTCCGCGGCGTCTTCTTCATCAATCTTGAATCCGTCGGCGCCGGTAGGCTTTCGGTGGTGACGGTTGAGGGCGAACAGCAGCTGCTCAAGGGCGATCGCCGCATCATGAACCTGGTCAGCAAGGTGTGCAAGTCGTTCCATGTCGATTGTGGCGCGCTCGAGATGCCCTATGCCAAGACCGATGCCTACGCCGCGCTCGAGGCGAGCCGCCGAGCCCTCACCATCGCCGGCGTGGACGGCACGCGTCTGGCTTGCGCTCGTACCGAGGACGACCTGCCCCACAATGTCAACCCGACGAACATTGCCACGGTATCCGAGGTCGTGACCGAGGTTATCCGCCGTTCGTAGACGGAGCTCTAAGGAGTCAACGTGTTTTCGTATATTAAGCGCCATTGGCCTGTCTACGTGATTTTGACCTTGATTGCCATTGCGTTGGGGTTTGGAGCCGCCTATATCGTGGGCGCGAAGGGCTCGACCCCCGCCTCCGCAATCAGCGAAGAGGTGGAGCAAGAACAGAGCACGGGTGCCGATGGGATTCCTGAGTCCGAGCAAGCAATCGTTGATGGTGGATCTTCGTCTGCAGAGTAGATACGGCGATTTAAATGATTGAAAGCGGGCGAGCCGGGGGACTGGCTCGCCCGCTTTTTCATCGCGCTAGCGCTTCTTTGGGATTGACCTAAGGCGAGCGAACCATAGGGCTGCGGCACCCGAGGTCAGGAGCGCGGTGATGCAAGCGGCGATGGGGGCTGATCCTGTTGCTGGTAGGTCCTGCGGTAGGGTACAGCGTTGAATGACACTGTCCTCGTCATGTGACTCAAGTTTATCGCCGCCGCCGTTGCGGCAAAGATCGACGCGTGCGCTGTTGGTGAGTGCAGTTTGGGGTGTATAAGCCGACGTTGCCTGCATGTGCACGACTGCGCCCCGAGCATCTGTGCCAAGGATTGCTCTGGCATCGTCAAGGTCGTCGTGCTCATCTTTGAGATCATCACGGGTCCAAGAATCCGCATCGCTTCGAGTCGTAAAGTTGGCGGCTACTGCACCGTATTCAATGCGAATGCCCGTCACGACGGTATTGGATGCAAGGTCGAGTTCTTTCGCCTCGAGTGTGGCGGATTCCGTGGTCGAGACATCCGCCTTCCAGAGGTGCCAGCCGTCGTAATCGACGAGGCGGCAATCTTCACCCAGACTCTCTTTTACTTCGTCGGACTCAAGCCAAGGATTTTCGTGCCCATCGTCAAGCGTCGCGTTTGCCGGCTCATCGACGTCTGTCGAGTCCAACGGCGTCGTGCGATACCACACGTTGCACAGACCGTTGAGGTCGCCGATGGCGACGGGGGTTTCGATTGAGACGAATCTCGCCGTGCCGTCTTTGGCGCACTCAAGATCATCGGTAATCGTAAACTCATCAACCCAAGTAGCGGAATCGTTTCGAGCATCGATGGTATAGGAGAAAAGTCCGTCCGTATTGGTTTGCATCGCGGCGCGGTTTTTTCCATCGCCGTTAGCCAACAGACCCTTCCCGATAGGTTGGACAAGTTCCTGACGCTTGTCGACCTGTCCTTTGATCTCGATGGGCGCATCCTTCATCGCGACGGATTGGACTTCTCCCGTATCCTTTATTTCAAACGTTATCTCCTCGGCAAGGTCATAGGTCCGCGGAGACATCATTTCGCGCAACGAGTAGGTGCCGGGTGCAAGATGTTCGACGCGGTGTGGCTTGTCGGATGAGGTCCAGGAGTCTATTTCGGTTTTATCGGGACCATATAAGGTGAGCCGTGCGCCTTCTACTTCCTGCTCACCGCTTGCATCGACCTTGGAGATATCAACCTTGGTGTAATCGTCGGATACGTTAAGCCGTGCTTCTACAACGGGTGTTTTCTGGTCGGCATAAGTAAGGTCGACAATATGGGTTGTCTGATCGAGCAAGAAGCCTGCCGGCGCTTGAGTCTCGACAACCTCGTAGCGTGCGGTGCCAGATCCCAGTGGGAGGTCGTCCGCGCGTGCTTCTCCAGTTTCATCCGTCGTGACGGTAGCGACAGTCTCACCGTCGAGTGCGGCAATGCTACCGTTCGGGCGCACGATATCACCCGAGGCACGGATCTCAAAGATGGCGCCCGCGAGGCTGCTGCCGTCTACGGCATCGGTTTTAACGATCCTGATATTTCCGGTCGCGGCGTGGTCATAATACGAGGCGATTGCAACGGGCGTTAGGTTCATGTCGGCGGGTATGTTTACCTCGATTTCTTCGCCGACAAGATAGGGCTCTTTGGCCGAGGTTTCGCGTACATAATAGGTGCCCGGCACGAGCGATTCGGGCAGTGTGACGGTCCCGGTCGCGTCAGTCGTAAAGGTGTCCATTACGTTATGTGCTGGATACCAGCAAGTTTGTGAGACAGGTTCGTGATTGCTGTCGAGGAGTTGGAAGGAGAATCCGGCTAGGGGAACAGAAGCGCCTGTTTGGGCATCGCGTTTTACAATCTGGAGATGCGTCGACAGAGCGTGGTTGTCCACGATATATTGAAGCTCGGCGCCGTCGGAAATCTGATTGGCTCCGACGGTCCATTCCCCTGCACGTTTAAAACCCTCGGGGACGGTTTCCGGAACCTCGCGAACCGTGTAGCCGGCACGGTCGTATGGGACGGCTCCGTGGACACCGGCGGGTCGCTTGCCTGTGCCGAACCATGCTTCGGGCTGATCTTCGGTGGAGGCAAAGCCATAGATGTTTGTGGTCAGTGTGCCAACAACCTGCTGAGAGCTGTTGCTGACAACCTCAAAGACAACACCACCCGCCGGCTGCTCCAGGCCGGATTGGTCGCTATTGCCGTAATCCTTGAATTTGGAAATCTCAAGGTTAAACGCAATGGGGATATCGGAAACGCGAGATTCGATCTCGACCACGCCTGAATCGCCGAGCTGGTCGGCTCCAACGGTATAGGTCCAGCTGTCGTTGGATGGCAGGTAGCCCTCGGGGGCTTTTGATTCGTAGATGGTAAAGGCTCCTAAGGGGACATCGGCGAGGGTGGCCCGACCGCTTTCGTCGGTCGTGAGGATTTGTGCCCATCCAGGGGTTGATTGCGACACACACGTGAACTCTGCTCCTGCGAGTGAAGATCCCACCTGGGGGCCGGCATTCGTCGCGGCATCGAGTTTTACGATACGCAGGTTGATGGTGCCGGGCTGTTCATCAATGGCGACCCGCCCGCCGTCATTCCCCGTGGTAAAGGCAATACGATCGTGGCGGGGGACATAGCCGGCCGGCGCCTTCGTTTCAATCAGGTAGTACGCCGTGTTGGGTAGGAGTGTTGCTTGCGCTCGACCGTTGCTGTCCATCTTGATGGTGCCGACACGCGCGCCGCTGGCGCTCTCAAAAATATCGAATGTTGCCCCGGTAAACTGATAGGTATTGTTTCCGCTGGTAATAACGGTGTTAGCAGACTGCTTTTGGAAGGAAACAGAGACCGCCGGCAGCACATAGAGCATGTCTTGACGTTTGCTGCCGCCCGATACGGCCCCTAGATAGCGTCGCGCGCGGTGCGGAGCGGCTTTGATGCTTCCTGATTTTGCGCTGTCGTGGAGCCACCGCGCAGCCGCCACGACTTCATTGTCGGCGGTAAAGTGCCCACTCTTGGTTTTACCCTGAGCGGTCGTGTAGGAGTAGGTGCCGTCGACATGGGTAGTGCCGTTGAGCATCCATACGGCAAGCTGGGTGGCGGCGCGGGCGCGATCGGCTGAAAGATGGTAACCGCCAAACGACGTGGTGGTTGGATATCCGTGACAAACGATTGCCGCGAACTCGTCGTCGAGCCACACCCAGCCTTGATCAAAGTTGAGCCATGGGCCGCCCGGTTTGGTGGGGCCGGGGCGCTCCTGGTTCATGCAGTAGGCAATCGAGGTGTCTTGAGCTTCATACTTGCCGATGAAGAAGGGTCCACAATCATCGCTAATAGTGCGGAAGCCGAGCTGGTCGTAGCCATCGACGGCAAATGCGGCTCCCGGTGTCAGGCAGCCGAAAAGCAGGAAGAGGAGCAGGAGCAGCGGACCTGTTGCGATTGCGCTGTGGACAGAGTGCGTGGGTGCGTTGGACATGGCTGCTCCTTATCCCTCGTGCGCCGCACGGGGAGGCTGCGACGCGTAGGATGAGGCTACCCCCGAGGTTCATGCGGGTAAGTACCGGAGCCTGACCAAAAGCTTGCCCAATTCCTGACAAATTGAGCTCAAATACAACAATCAAGCAAAAGCGCAGGTAGAAGATAAGGGGAACAGGAAGCCAAAGGTCCTCGTCTCCACAATTGACGCGATTTTCAAACGAATCTCCACAGCTAAAACAAGCATCGCCACCCTTGTATCGAACAAGACAACCGCGTTATACTATCCCCCACATATGCGGGCATCGCCAAGTGGTAAGGCATCAGCTTCCCAAGCTGACACTCGCGGGTTCGAGTCCCGTTGCCCGCTCCATTCGAATTTCAGGCACGGTAACGTTTCGTTACCGTGCCTTTTTCAATAAAGTGCCGGGACTCGAACCCGACAGGGTGCGAGCGTTAAATAAACGCGAAGCGTTTATAGCGAGCAGGCAAGGTCGCCGATAGGCGGCCGCAGCCGGTGCGGATTTGCGAAGCAAATACGCGGACGTCCCGTTGCCCGCTCCACCGAGCGCGGGAGAACTCGGGACGGCCAATTCAACAAAGTTTTCCCCATCGTCTCCGTGAATCCGAGGAGATCGCCGCAGCCGGTGCGCGTCCGCGACGCGGGCGCGCGGACGTCCCGTTGCCCGCTCCATGGAGCAAGGAAGGTTTCGGGAATGGTAGATTCAGCCCGCTTTGCTCCCGCACTTCCCCGGATCTCGGTATGCCACTGAAGCCGGTGCGGATTTGCGAAGCAAATACGCGGACGTCCCGTTGCTCGCTCCAATTCCAAAATGTTAGGTTAATGCCTACTGCCCATACTTGCACCCGCGCACGGTACAATGGTTGGGTTACGACCAACGTGCCAATAACCAAAAAGGAGCCGCTATGATCGATCGCTATACCCGCCCGGAGATGGGACACATTTTCTCCCTCGAGAACAAGTACGCCATTTGGCAGGAAATCGAGGTTCTGGCCTGCGAGGCCCAGGCGGAGCTCGGCAAGATCGGTATTTCCAAAGACGAGGCCCAGTGGATCCGCGACCATGCCAACTTTGAGAAGGCGAAGGTCGATGAGATCGAGGAAGTCACGCGCCACGACGTCATTGCCTTCCTGACCAACATGAAGGAATACATCGATGCCGATGTTCCCGAGGGCGACCCCAAGCCCAGCCGCTGGGTTCACTATGGCATGACCAGCTCGGATCTGGGCGACACGGCCCTGTGCTACCAGCTCACCCAGGCCTGCGACCTGATCATCGAGGACGTCAAGAAGCTCGGCGAGATTTGCAAGCGTCGCGCCTTTGAGGAGCGCAACACGCTCTGTGCCGGCCGCACTCATGGCATCCACGCCGAGCCGATGACCTTCGGCATGAAGTTTGGCTCTTGGGCCTGGGAGCTCAAGCGCGATCTGGATCGTCTTGAGGACGCCCGCAAGAATGTTGCCTTTGGTGCCATCTCGGGCGCTGTCGGCACGTACAGCTCCATCGAGCCGTTCGTCGAGGAGTATGTCTGCGAGCACCTGGGCCTGGTTCACGACCCGCTGTCCACGCAGGTTATCAGCCGCGACCATCACGCCTATCTCGCCGGCGTTCTCGCCACCACCGCAGCCACCTGCGAGCGCATCGCTACCGAGGTCCGCAATCTGCAGAAGACTGATACGCTCGAGGCCGAGGAGCCGTTCCGTAAGGGCCAAAAGGGCAGCTCAGCCATGCCGCACAAGCGCAACCCCATCACCATGGAGAAAGTCTGCGGTCTGTCGCGCGTCGTGAAGTCCAACGCCCAGGTTGCCTTCGATAACGTCGCCCTGTGGCACGAGCGTGACATTTCGCACTCCTCTGCCGAGCGCGTCGCCCAGGCCGATAGCTTCATCGCCCTCGACCACATGTTCCAGTGCCTCATCCGCGTTATCGACGGCCTGCAGCTGTACCCTGCCCGCATGATGGCCAACCTCAATAAGACCCGCGGCCTCATCTTCTCCTCCAAGGTGCTGCTCGCCCTCGTCGACACGGGCATCACCCGCGAGGACGCGTACGCCATTGTGCAGGAGAACGCCATGGCAACTTGGCACGAGGTACAGGATTGTGTCTCCGGCCCCACCTTTAAGGAGCGTCTCGAGGCCGACCCGCGCTGCACCGTCAGTCAGGAGAAGCTCGACGAGATCTTTGATCCGTGGGACTTCCTCACCCGTATCGACACGGTCTTTGATCGTCTGGAGCAGCTGAGCTTCGAGTAGGTTCGGGCATAACGTTAACTTTTTAGGGCGCTTTGCTGGTAATGTGTGTTGCCGGCAAAGCGCCTCGTTGCATTTAGGGAAAGACGGGGATAATAGTCGTCTCGAATAACATTCTGAGAGGGGATCGCATGATTTCGTTTGATTACAAGCCTCAGGGCGTGTGTGCTCGCAATATTCACCTTGATCTTTCCGATGACGGCAACAAGGTGATGGGCGTTGAGTTTACCGGCGGCTGCGACGGCAATCTCAAGGCTATCTCCAAGCTGGTCGAGGGCGCTCCTGCCGATCGCGTAATCGAGGTTCTCGCCGGTAATACCTGCGGTATGAAAAAGACCTCCTGCGCCGACCAGCTTACACGCGCTATCGAGGCCGCTCGCACCGAGATCGCCTAATGGGTATCGCCGATCACATCAAGAACGGAATATCGCGTCGCGGCTTTGTACTCGGTGGGGCTGCCGCGGGCGCTGCCACGGTGCTTGCCGGATGCTCGAAAAAAACGGGCACCAGCGATGATGCCGCCGGCGAGCCGCAGGTTATCAAGGACGATTCCAAGATCATCTCGATTACGGATGAGTACGAGGCAGTCGACATCGATCTTGAGCCGGCGGCGTCGTGGACGCTGCCTCTGGGTACGCTGCTGTACTACTGCGACGGCGATTACGCCGCGGCGATGATGGCGCCCGCATCGGCGCTGCACGCCAACACACTCGGTGTGCTCAACCTGGGTGATGGCTCGCTTACCACATTAATCGAGGATCCTATCGAGGGCACGGGATATGCATTCTACGATGTCCGTGCCGGCGACGGCGTATTCGCGTGGGTTGAGATGAACTTTGCCAATTCATCGTGGAAGCTCTACGCTCAAAATCTGTCGGGCGCTTCGCTCTCTGGCGACGTGGTTGAGCTCGATCGAGGTGGCAAGGACTATGATCCGCCCCTGTTTACGGCGTTCGGGTCATCGGTCATCTGGTATAAAATGCCTTCGGCAGGCGGCAATAAAACGAGTAGTGATTCGTTTTGCTATCGTCGCTCGCTTGATGAATCCAAGGCCGAGGTAATTTGGAAATCGACGGGCCGCTTTGCATCGGCCCCGCGCGCGAGCGACGGCATTTTGACCATCTCGCCGCGTGTCCGCAACGACGAGGGCGTCTACTACGGCATAACGGCAATCGATCTGACCGACGGCAACAACACCAAGCGTGCCCAGTTGGTCCTCCCTTCGTCAGTTTCGCCTTTCGAGGCCGTATATATGGGCGATACCTTCGTGTTTTCTATCGAGGCGGCCTATAGTGGCGTGGGCAGCCTGGGCAATATGGGCACGTATATCGGTAATGAGGGAGGGCCGTACCTCTTCCTGTCACGCGAGCCGCTCGCATGTGCGGCTGGCAAGAAGAATAAATACCTTGTTAAGGTACAGGCGTCGCATTTCCTGATCGACACCTCTGCCAAGACCTATGGCTCGCTGCTGTCGCCCGACCGCGCTTTGGAGTATGGCGATTATCCAGCTACGGCGGGAAAATCGGACTCATTCCTTACGTACGCCACGGTGCGCAACAGCCAGGGTATACCAGAGACGGTCACTGCACGCCTATTCTCTCTTTAAGCTTAGAGGGGTTAAAAAGGCGCCAACAGGGGAATAAACGCGTTGTAATTGTGAGTACCGCCCGCCGAGCTGCCGCGTCATAGCGGCATCTGGCGGGCTCAGGTGCGTTAAAATGGGCTTGTTCTTAGCTAATTGAGACAGGGGGGCCGTGTTATGGCTTCAGATGCAAAAAAGATTCTGCTGGTCGAGGATGAGAAGGCAATCCGTGACGCCGTCGCTGCCTATCTCGAGCGCGAAGGCTACTGGGTTGTGGGCGTCGGCGACGGCCAGTCCGCGATCGAGGAGTTCGAGAAGCATCAGGTCGACCTGGTCGTGCTCGACCTTATGCTCCCCAAGATTCCCGGCGAGCGCGTTTGCCGCACCATTCGCGATACCTCGGATGTCCCCATCATCATGCTGACGGCTAAGGGCGAGATCGAGGACCGTATTATCGGTCTTGAGCTCGGCGCCGACGACTATCTGATTAAGCCGTTCTCGCCGCGCGAGCTCGTCGCCCGCGTTCGCGCTCTGTTCCGCCGTGCCCATCAGGCCGACGAGCCCGCCGTCGAGGTACTCGACTTCGGCGATCTGGTCATCGATATCTCGGGCCACAAGATCTTGGTCGAGGGCAAGGAAGTCGATCTGACGGCTTCCGAGTTCAAGCTGCTCACCACACTTGCCCGTCATCCCGGCCGTGTGTATAACCGCATGGAGCTGGTCGAGAAAGTGCTCGGGTATGACTTTGAGGGCTATGAGCGCACCATCGATAGCCACGTGAAGAATCTTCGCGCCAAGCTGGGCGATGATCCCAAGAAGCCCAAGTGGCTCTACACCGTCCATGGTGTCGGCTATCGCTTCGAGGCTCCGGCCAAGACCGATAAGTCGGACGAGAAATAGGGAAATCACATATGACACCTGCGCGCTTTGAAATCGGACAAAAGCACAAGCAGGAGAGCGAGGCGGGTTCCAAGGCTAGTTGGAACACGCCTCGTTCCGATTCACGGCCAACGATGAGCTATCCCTCGCGCATGGCACTTGCTTTTGCTCTGACATCGCTCATGACGGTATTGGTGCTGGTGGGCGTTGTCTCTGTTGTGTGGGGCACGGTCTTTTCGGATTACACACGCTCCAATATCGTCGAAATCGCAAATTCCGCTGCCGAGAAGTTGGCGACCTCATATGAGGAAAACGGCTCTTGGACCGCGGGAGAACTGCGCACGGTCGCAACGTCGAGTTTGGTTTCCGACGATCTGGGCATGCAGGTCGTCAATAAAAAGGGTGTGATCGTTTATGACGATTCCTGGCCCTCGGCAAGCGCCACCGCCGATGTACGCGAAAACCAGGCTACGACCGACGACACGAGCGGCAAGAGGGCATCGCATAGCCCGGTCTCGTCTGCTCCAACCGACTCCGATAGCGTTGCTAACGTCGAGATTGTAACGTCTTCCGGCGAGCATGTCGGACAGGTAAAGCTGTGGGCCATCGGCTCCGACGCTCTGCTCACCAAGGCGGACTCTGCGTTTAGGGAGAAGACCTTTAACGCCATGGCCCTCGCCGCGGTTGTTGCAATCTGCATTTCGGTCGTTATCGGATCGCTCGTGTCGCGCATGCTCACCAAACCGATTCATCGCATCACCAGTACCGCAAAGCAAATCCGTGACGGCGACCTGTCGGCTCGCACGGGGCTGCGCGGTGATGACGAGATCGATCAGCTGGGTGAGACCTTCGATGAGATGGCCACCTCGCTCGAGAAGGATATGAAACACGAGAAGCGCCTGACCTCGGATGTCGCACACGAGCTGCGCACGCCGCTTATGGCGATGCTTGCGACGGTCGAGGCCATGCAGGACGGCGTGTATCCCACCGACGATGAGCATTTGGAGACCGTTGCTTCCGAGACGCGTCGCCTGGCTCGTCTGGTGCAGCAGATGCTCGACCTGTCGCGCATGGAAAACAGCACGGCTCCGCTCAACCTTGAGCCGGTGGACATGGTTCCTTTCGTGCGATCGATTGTGAACGGCCAGGAGCGTCTGTTTGCCGACCGCGATCTGCGCCTGCGTTTTGCGGACGAGACCCAGGGTCACGACGATGTCGTCGAAGCCGATCCCGACATGATCACGCAATGTGTTATCAACCTCATGAGCAACGCCATGCGCTACACCCCCGAGGGCGGTTGGGTCGTGGTGTCGGTGCTCAGTGACCGCAGGCACGTCAGCATTGCCGTTTCTGATACCGGCATCGGTATTGCCAAGGACGATCTGTCGCGCATTTTCGGGCGGTTTTGGCGCGCCGATGCCAGCCGCGCCCGCGAAGCTGGCGGCCTGGGCGTCGGCCTCGCCGTGACCAAGCAGATCGTCGAGCGTCACCATGGCTACATATCCGTGGAGTCGGAGCTTGGAAAGGGTACGACTTTTACAATTCATCTGCCCCGCGAGCACACGGCGGACGCGGCATCTACTACAATGGAGCACTAGCTTTTCGCTATTCGGTGAAGGAGGGGCCGCGTCCCTGCCGCTCCGAGTTTGCGAAAACATGCGGGAAAGAACCCGCATTTCTGTCGTATTTAGGTAAGGAGTGACTCACGTGACAACGATGGAGCGTCGTCCGGATTCCCGTGGCAAGGTTCGTGATATCTACGATGCCGGTGAAAACCTGCTGATGGTCGCCACCGACCGCATTTCTGCGTTCGACTTCATTCTTCCCGACGAGATTCCGTTTAAGGGAGAGGTGCTCAATCGCATCTCGGCATTCTGGTTCGATAAGTTTGCCGACATCGTCCCCAACCATCTCGTTTCCATCGACCCGGCGGATTTCCCCGAGGAGTTTGCTGAGTATCGTGACTACCTCGCTGGCCGCGCCATGCTGGTTAAGAAGGCCCAGACGATTCCTATCGAGTGCATCGTCCGCGGCTATCTGACCGGTTCGGGCAAGAAGACCTATGACGAGAACGGCACCGTCTGCGGCATTCAGCTGCCCGAGGGTCTGACCGAGGCCTCCAAGCTTCCCGAGCCGCTGTTCACGCCGTCCACGAAGGCCGAGATCGGCGACCACGACGAGAACATTTCGTTCGAGCGTTGCTGCGAGATCGTGGGTGAGGACATCGCCGCGCAGATTCGCGACCTTTCCCTCAAGATCTACAAGGCCGCTGCCGAGTACGCCGCGACCCGTGGCATCATCATTGCCGACACCAAGTTCGAGTTTGGTGTTATTGATGGCAAGGTCACGCTGATCGACGAGTGCCTCACGCCCGACTCCAGCCGTTTCTGGCCTGCTGTCAGCTACGAGGAGGGCAAGATCCAGCCTAGCTACGACAAGCAATTCGTCCGCAATTGGCTCAAGGCCAACTGGGATATGACGGGGGAGACCCCGCACCTGCCCGCCGAGGTCATCGATGGCACGTCCGAGCGCTATCGCGAGGCCTTCCAGATCATCACGGGCTCCCAGTTCACAAGCATGAAGGAGAACGCATAAGTGAGTACCCGTAGCGCCACGAACAAGCGCACGCAATCCCACGAAGTTACCGGGGTTGCGCGCAAGTCTGCCGCATCTGCTAAGCCCGCCCGCCAAGCAGCGAGCTCCGTTCGCGTCGTGCCGGCTTCGTCTAAGGCACGCCGCAAAGAGCTCGAGAAGGGCGAGAACCTCGAGGGCCTCTCTAAAGAGGAGAAGCGCGCCCGCAAGGCTAAGCAGCGCGCCAAGGAGGACCGCATCTATACGGTGTCGAATATCCTCCTCAAGCAGGACGAGGACTACACCAAGCGCCGTCGCATCTGGTGGATTGTGCTCGCCATTGGCATGGTGCTCGTCGTGGCAATTTGGGCCTCGCTGTACTTCGCTCCCGCTGGCATGGTGTCCAGCCCTGTCCAGATGGTCGGCATCGTTTTGTCCTATGTCATCATCCTAGGTGACTTTATCTACGACTTCGCTCGTATTCGTCCCTTGCGCAACATGTACCGCGCGCAGGCCGAGGGCATGTCCGAGAACAAGCTCAACGCTCTTATCGAACGCTCGGCTGCCGAGGAGGACAAGAAGGACTCCAAGAAGAAGTAGCGTTTGTATCCATACATATCGCTAAGATATAAGGCGCGTCGTTTTTGCGGCGCGCCTTTTTACTGTTCTATAGATAGATGGAGTGGCACATGATTCGAGCTGCCCTGACGGTCGAAGAGGCTCTGGAGGGCATGAAGGCCCTGGAGCCCAAGATTAAAAACTACGCGCGCCTGGTCGTCCGCAAGGGCGTAAACGTCAAGCCCGGCCAGGAGGTCGTCGTTCAGTCTCCGGTCGAGTGCGCGCCGTTTGCGCGCGTGGTGGTCGCGGAGGCCTATGCTGCCGGCGCCGGCCACGTGACGGTCATTTGGGCCGATGATGCCGTGACGAGGCTCACGTACGAGCATGTCGAGAAAAGCTATTTTGAGCAGACACCCGAGTGGAAGCGCATGCAGCTGGATTCCTTGGCTCAGGATGGTGCCTGCTTTGTCTTTATCGAGGGTGCGGATCCCGCGGCCCTCAAGGGCATCGATCCAGCCAAGCCGGCCGCGGCATCAAAGGCGAGGAATACGCAGTGCAAAGTTTTCCGCCGTGGACTGGATTACAACATCAATCCGTGGTGCATCGCCGGCGCTCCGGTCGTGGCTTGGGCGCACGAGGTGTTCCCGGGAGACGCCGATGAGGTTGCAATCTATAAGCTGTGGAATGCGATTCTGCACACCGCGCGCGCCGATGGCCATGACCCAGAGAGCGACTGGGAACTCCATGACGCCGCATTCGAAAAGAACCTGCGTTTCCTGAACGACAATCGTTTCGACTGCCTGCATTACACCGCGGCAAATGGAACCGATCTGACGATTGGCATGACGAAAGGTCACGAGTGGGCCGGCGGCAAGGGCAAGACGCCCGATGGGCATCCCTTCTTCCCCAACATTCCCACCGAGGAAGTCTTCACTTCGCCCGATCGCATGCGCGCCGACGGTATCGTGTACTCGGCCATGCCGCTCATCCACCACGGCAATAAACTCGTCGATTTTTGGATTAAGTTCGAGGGCGGCCGCGTGGTGGACTACGACGCCCGCGTGGGCAAGGCAACGCTCGCAAGTATCATCGATACTGACGAGGGCGCTGCTCACCTGGGAGAGGTCGCGCTCATTTCCAAGAACACGCCGATCCGCGAAAGTGGTGTTCTGTTCTACGATACGCTCTATGACGAGAACGCTAGCTGCCATCTCGCGCTAGGTGTCGGTTTCCCCGAATGCATCGAGGGTGGGTATGACATGTCCAAGGAGGAGCTCCTGGAGCATGGCGTTAACGTCTCGAGCACGCACGTCGATTTTATGATCGGCACGGACGACATCGATATTGCGGGCATTACGCCTGATGGACGTGAAGTTGTGATTTTCCAGAACGGCCAATGGAGTTGGGAATAGTCCCAGACCGTGGTACAATGCCACCCGCGGGCCGTTAGCTCAGCTGGCAGAGCAGGGGACTTTTAATCCCAAGGTCCAGGGTTCGAACCCCTGACGGCCCACCATGGAATAGAAAGCGATCAACTCCGGTTGGTCGCTTTTTTTGTTGCCGGTGCACGGGTTCGAACCCGTCGGGGCGCGGAGCGCCGCAGCGGCCGCCTGCGGAGCAGGCTGAACCCCCGACGGCCCACCCAACGAAAGGAAAACAAAATGAAAACAGATAGATACGGAATTAGCGGCAGCACATTAAAGATAATAGCGGCCATTTCGATGGTTCTCGATCATGTAAGCAGGATCGTCCTGACCAATGGAATCATGACTCACGCATCGTACAATCAGATATCAGACGAGCAGTGGGCGATTCTAAGCGAGGCTTCGGATGTGCTTCATGTTCTTGGCAGAATTGCATTTCCCTTATTTTGCTTTTTAATAGTTGAGGGATTTCTGCATACTCATGACATAAAGAAGTACCTGCGAAATATGCTTGTCTTCGCAATCATTGCGGAGCCCATATACGATTTCGTTCAAACCGGGCAACTACTTGACCTTCGTCAACAAAATGTTATGTGTGAGCTCCTGCTTTCCTTGGTCTTTTTGATTATTCTGGAAAAGATACAAAGTCTTTCAAAGTGGAAGAGGCACATCGCAGAAATTGCACTGATTGTTTTGACAGCACTGGCAGCTGAATACACTAAACTAGATGGCGGCGTGTATGGCATTCTGCTTGTGGCTGCATTCTATTTATTCCACGACAGCAAGGACAAGATGTTCTTTGCTGCAGTATGCGCAGTGCTCCTTTCGTCATGCCATATAGTTGGCGGCGGATTTGAGTTTGCTACAGCTAATGTATTTAATCCTGATGTTGCTGCCGCGGTCGTTTCGTTGCTGCTTATCAATCTTTATAATGGCAAGCGAGGGCTGAAGCTGAAATACTTCTTCTACATTTTCTATCCGGCACATCTTGCTCTGCTTTATGGTGTCTCACTTATTGTTTTGAACTGTCTTTAATAACTCTCAAACAAGTCTCTGAAAGCAGAAACAAACTGACCCTAAGACTGCTTGTGAATTTCCGGAAGACCTGAGAGATGCGAGGACAGATAACGAGGGCTGCAGAAAGATGCTTCTCGGCTCTCTGGCGGATCGCACGTATCTGTATGAGGATCACTTCCGCACACTCATTAATAACAGTGATAAACACGGCAGATCCTCAAAACATGGGGCTGCGGAGGTCGAACGATGCTTCGACAGCATGAATGGCAGCGAGAAAGTGAGTTCGGAAACATCCCTTGGATGCTCCACCATAGAATGGAAAGCGATCGACTCCGGTTGGTCGCTTTTTTTGTTGCCGCGACACGGGTTCGAACCCGAACTTCTCTATATATAAGAACGCTTGGCGAACAAAACCTGCCTTTTACCGACGGGAAACAAATAGCTGATGCTTTTGGAGTAAAGTGGCGCTCCAGAGATGACCGATGCCTTAACACCTATAAACCAGCTGGTCATCGCCAATATCAGAAGTCAATGCTTCAGTTTTAACCTCAGTGATGCGACTGAGGGACCTATTCATTTGTGAACAAATTATGGAGTGCGCGATTCCCGCCCACGGGGCCCCTCCGGTCTGGCAATATATCTCCTTGCCGCGCGGCCCGGTCGGACCGGATGAGCCGCGGGGCGTGCACCTTGAGAACCGGATACTGCGAGGATGGACAC
>CABUQY010000013.1 GCA_902493915.1 uncultured Collinsella sp. | reverse complement strand
GCGGCGGCGGTACCGGACTTAGCCTTCTCATACTCGCCCTTGGCGGTGTTCATGTTCGTGTCGGCCGCGGTATAGGCGTCGCGAGAGCTTTCTTGCTTATCCAATGCGTCAGAATAAGCCGTTCCGGCAGTCCCGAAGTTCTTCTGCGCCTCCGCCAGCTTATTCTGTAGCTGCTTCAGCTGCTCCTTCTGCTCCTGAGTGCCGCCTGCATTGTAAGCAGAATCGATATAGTCGGTGACGAGCTTCTTGAACTCGGAGACAGTGAAGTCCTTCTGCCCCGTGCTTCCACTATAGTCGAAAATGGTTACCTCGGAATCGGTGTTCTTACCGCTACCAGTTGCGATGCCGATAGCCTTCGCACCGGCATCGATGATATTGAGATAGTGTCCGCACTCATGGTAGATGCTGTTGTAGTGCTGGTAGATATAGTAGGAATCATATCGGTGGCTGCCGAGTTCGTCGCCATACTGTGCAACGTACTTATCGAATGCCTCTTTCTCCTGGGTGTAGAGACCGGTATATGGCCAGCCGAGGGTATCCTCGGTTTCGCCTCCGGTGTATGCTCCGCCGCCGCCCGCAAGGTTCTCACCTTGATCGAAATAGCAGTTCGAGTGTCCCCAGATGTTCGATGAATATGATGTATTAAGTGCGGCTGCCGCAGTCATGCGGAGGCTGACGCTGAGCTCCGACTGACCGTTCGCCTTGCGGAGGTTGTTCTGGGTATCGAGGTAGGTCAGGGCGTTGCGCATCTGCTCCAAGGAAAGCGGATTGGTGTCGCGAGACATGTCCTGATCGACGTACTTGTCATACCATTCGGCCTTGTCAGCGGCACCGGTCAGCATCGATGCGGCTTCCTGGGCATTCTTTTTCTGCGTGGCCGTGAACTGGCTGCCGCCGATGATGTAGTTCATGAAGCCGAACATACCCTGGTTGATGACATTCTGGTCTACGGTCATGTTCGACTTGAGGTCGGCAATCTGCTGGTTAAGCTTCTCGACCTCGGCGTTTGCGGCGTCGTATGCATTGTGCGCGTCGGTTACTTCAGCACGAGCCTGATCGAACTCGTTGCTCTTCTGCTGACGAATCTCGACGAGTCGGTCGTACTCAGCCTTCTTGTCGGCCTCGGTCTGCTGGGCCTGCTCGTATGCCGTCTTCGCGGCGTCACGCTTACTGGCCGCGTCCTTGTACTCCTTGTTTGCCGCATCGTATGCAGACTGGGCAGATGCCACAGCAGCGTTGGCGGCGTTGGCCTTCTCCTGCGCGGCGGTGACGGTAGTCTGCGCAGCCTGCAGGTTCGCCTGTGCGGTGGCGTCTGCAGTCGTCGCGGCTTCGAGCGCGTCCTGCGCGGTCTTGAGCTCACCAGCAGCAGCGATCTTGGCGGCCTCAAGCGCGCTCAGGTCAACACCCGTACCCGAGACGGCAGCATCGAGCGCGGCCTGCGCCTGGTTGAACTTCTGCTGGGCGTTATCGCGCGCGGTGGTTGCGACTGCGAGAGCAGCGGCAGTCTCCTGCTTCTTGGCCTGGGCAGTCGTCAAAGCTGCCTCGGTATTCTGCTTTTCCTGCTGGGCGCTGGCCTCGGCAGCCTTGGCCTGGTCCAGATTGTCCTGTGCAGTAGTAACGGCCTTATTGGCGTCATCGAGCTTTGCCTGCGCGTCCTCGACGGCCTTCTTGGCGGCCGCGTACTCGTCCATACCCATGGCCTCGAGCTTGGCCTGGGCATCATCGAGGGCCTTCTTGGCCTCATCCTGCTTTGCCTTGGCGTCCTTGAGCGTCTGCGTCTTATCCTCGACACTCTTGTTGGCCTGTTCGAGCTGATCGTTCAGGTCGCCCAGCTTCTTCTGCTGCTGCTCGGTCTTTTCGACGGCCGCTTTAAGCTCGTCAATCTTCTCCTGAAGCGCGGCTACCTCGGCCTCGTTCTGCTCGGCGGCGTTATCGGTCACGGCCTGCGAGGCCTGATTCTTTTGCTGCTGCGCCTGCTTTTGAGACTGGCCCGCCGCGTCGGCCTTCTTCTGGGCGGCATCGTAGGCGGCCTGAGCGTCCTTGAGCTGCTTTGCCGACTCCTCGGCCAGCTGGGCAGCCGTCTTTACGACCGCTTGGTTACCGGCGGTAACGGTATTCTCTACAGAACTACCCCCCCCCTGAACAGAATCGCCGTTACCGGTTGACGGTGCGGCGATTGCCGCCAGCGGCGACATGAGCGGCTGAGCGATGAGGCCCGCCGTCAAAACGGTTGCGACGGCGCGGTTAGCAACGCCCTTGACGTTGACAGTCTTGGCCCGAGGCTCAAAGTGTTGTGGACTGTAGTTTGCCATGGCTTTCTCCCTTTGACACGGATGTATCCATACGTATCAAACGGTAGCTGTCGATTTTTGAATTCTGTTGCGCAACATTGGCGACCAGCGTATTTTTTGAAATTTACGCTCTCGTGCTTCACAATTTCGTCACATATGTAGGAGCTGGCGCATCATATTCTTGCGGGATCGAATTGAGCCTGTGATTTGCATTTGCTCCCGCGTCATCTGCCCTATCGAATCCCACATCCAACAGACGCCCTGCCCGCCACGGTGTAGAGTTAGGACAACGGGCGCGTTGCGCGGACCGCGCTGGAACGAGGTGGACATGGAACTCGACAAACAACAGATCAAGCGACTACGCGAACGCCATCACCGGCGCCACGGCATCCGCCCCGCCCATAGCGAGGCCATGGAGAACGCCACCCGCTTCCTAAAGCGCGCATTCAACATTCGCGAGGGTCGCGCGCCCTACCACGTAATCCGCAAGCGCTTTGTAAACGGGGCACGCCTGACCGGCTCTCACCTGTGCATCCTCATCATCGCCATGCTCATCGCAAGCATCGGCCTCGATATCGATTCGGACATCGCCATCGTGGGCGCCATGCTCATCTGCCCGCTTATGGGATCGGTCCTTGCCATGGCATACGGCATCGCCACGCTCGACCGCGAGATTACCGTCGAAGCCATCGCCAGCCTTGCGCTGCAGATGGCCTTTTGCCTGGTCACGTCCACGTTGTACTTTAAGCTCTCGCCCCTTGGCACCGCCACGGCCGCCATCGTCGACAACTCGACGCCCACCGTGTGGGACCTTGCCGTCGCGCTCGCGGGCGGCTTTGCGGGCGGCCTGGGCAACTCGCGCGATCAGGAGCCTTCGACGCTCATTGCCGGCGTAGCCGTGGCGACCGCGCTCATGCCGCCCCTGTGCGCGGCGGGCTATGGCATCGCCATCGCAAGCGGGTCGCTGTTTCTCTCGGCGCTCTACGAGTTTGGCATCAACGTGGTCTTTATCGCGCTGGCTGCCGAAGCCGTGCTGCTTCTTTTGCGCGTGCCGCTCAAGCGAGACCTCAACGGCGACGGCATTGTGACCGCTGAGGAAGACGCCGAGGTCGACGAGCTGTCGCGCAAGGTGCGCCGCCGCATCATTGTGGGCACGGTGATTTTTGCCATCCCCTGCATCGTTATGACCGCAGGCTCCATTGGCTCGGCGCAGGCCGGCGTGCAGGACGGCTACGGCGTCACCGAAACCACGCGCGAGCTTGCCGCGGTGCTGCCGGGCTTTAAAGATTACACCGTCGCCGTCGAGACCTCGGCTACCGAAGGGGACGAGGAAGGCATTGTAGAGCGCGAAATCGTCGCCCATGTGACGACAAGCGAGGCGCTCGGGGCACACGACCGTCACGTCGCCCGTAAGCTCATCGACCTCAACGTGCCTGAACTCGATCGCGTGGAATTTGACGTGAAGTGATGCGGGACGCGAGGTGGGCCCGGCACGAGAGCGCAGCCGCGGGGCGCAGGCACAGCTAAACGCGGCCCTACAGCTCGTACTTGTACACACGGTAGATGTACTTCTCGGCTTCCATCTCGTAGGTGGCGATGGGCAGTCCATAGCGATCGTACTCGGCAAAGGTCTTGGCCATGCCCGATGCCACGAGCGTGCTATTCGAATTGCCGACGCGCTGCGCACTGCTCACATAACCCGAGAACGGCACTGCGATCTGGTCCACAAGCTCGTAGGTGCGCGCGGCCTCGTCCACCGTAAAGATGCGCCCAAACGAATGCGTTCCCTTGCTGTAGTCGGTCACCGCCGCGGCGCCCAGCTGGCCCCAGTCGAACTTGGGATAGCGCTCGGTCGCACCAAAGTTGTTGTCGTATAGCAGCACCTGGTAGCGACCAGTCGCGGTCGTCTCGTCGTTTGGCAGATAGGTCACACTGTGCTGGCCTGCGTTGAGCGAAAAATCGCCTTGGGCCTGCAATAACTTGTCTTCAAAGCCCGAGCCAGCCCAAAAATCGGGCAAGCCCACGGAAGGCTGCAGTAAGGTCATTTACGCAACATATGTCCAAGCAAAAACGGGTGGTAGCCGGTACGGCCACCACCCGTTTGTCTCATATCCAGCCCATAGCAGGCCAGCTACTTCTTAATGCCGCGTCCCAGGCGCTCAGCGACCGACGCCACGGCGCTCTCATCGACCGAACCGCAGCTCACGCAGCCGTCGTGGGCACGCATCTGGCCGGTGACCTCGTCCATCGCGAGCGGCGCCACCTTCTCAAGCTTAAAGCCCTTGCCGGCGCGCATGTTTTCCTTGGCCACGCTGATCATGAGCTTAATACGGTTGAGCTGGTTGACCTCGGACGCACCAGGATCATAGTCCACCGCAACGATGTTGCTCTCGGGATGCTGGCGGCGCAGCTCCTTAATCACGGCCTTGCCCACCACGTGATTGGGCAGGCACGCGAAGGGCTGCGTGCAGATGATATTGGGTGCGCCATGATCGATCAGGTCGAGCATCTCGGCCGTGAGCAGCCAGCCCTCGCCCATGTTGTTGCACACCGAAAGCACCGTGCGGGCCTTGTCGGCCATGGTGCCGATGCGCTCGGGCGCCTCGAAGCGGCGGGACTTCTCGAGCATCTCCTCCACCGGCGTGCGCATCCAGTCCACGAGCTTGATGAGCGCCTGCATACCAGCGCGCGTGGTAGCGGAGCTTCCCAACTCGTCCTTCTGCAGCTCGGCGTTGCTCATGGAGTACAGGAAAAAGTCGAGCAGACCCGGCACCACGGCCTCGCAGCCCTCGCGCTCGATCACGTCGACCACGTGGTTGTTGGCTGTGGGATGGAACTTGACCAGGATCTCGCCGACCACGCCCACGCGCGGCTTGGTACCCTCGCCCACGAGCGGCATGGTGTCGAACGCGCGGATGGCCTCGCGGCACAGCTTGGTGTAGTTATGCCTGTTGAACTTAGGCGCCAACTTGCGGGCGCGCGCCATGTACTCCTCGTAGAGCGCATTGGCGGCACCGGGCGTGGCCTCGTACGGGCGGCAGCGATAGAGCATCTGCATCATCACGTCGCCAAAGAGCACCGCGTAGACTGCCTGCTTAAGCAGCGCCGGCGTAATCTTAAAGCCGGGGTTGTCCTCGCCGAGCGCCACGGCCGAAAGCGAAATCACCGGAATCTCGGGATGGCCGCTCTCACGCAGGGCCTTGCGGATGAGTGCGATGTAGTTGGTGGCACGGCAGCCGCCGCCGGTCTGGCTGATAACCACGGCTGTCTTGGACAGGTCGTATCGACCGCTCTCGATGGCCTCCATGATCTGGCCCGTCACCAGGATCGACGGATAGCAGATGTCGTTGTTCACGTAGCGCAGGCCGGCCTCGACGGCATCGTGATCGGTCGAGGGCAGCAGCTCCAAGTTGTAGCCAGCACCACGGAACACCTCTTTGACCAGGTCAAAGTGGATCGGCGCCATCTGCGGGCACAGGATGGTGTAGCCCTCCTCGCGCATCTGCTCGGTAAAGGGCACCTTGGGCCACGCGGTCGAAGCACTCTCGCGCTGCGCCTCGAACGTGTACTTACGGCTCGCGAACGCGGGGGCATCCGTGGAGGGCGCCACCGGCGCGGCATCGCCCTGCTCGTAAGTCTCGCCCGCGGCCGTAGCCTCGGCCAAGCGCTCGGCCTCCTGGTCCTTGAGCGCCGCCATGAGCGAGCGAATACGGATACGCGCGGCGCCCAAGTTGGACACCTCGTCAATCTTGAGCACGGTGTAAATCTTGCCGCTGGCCTCCAGGATCTCCTGCACCTGATCAGTGGTCAGAGCGTCCAGGCCGCAGCCGAAGGAATTGAGCTGGATCAGGTCCAGGTCGTTGCGCATCGTCACAAAACGGGCGACGGCGTACAGGCGGCTGTGATACATCCACTGATCGACGACGCGAATCGGACGCTCGGGCTTCACCAGATGCGCGAGCGAATCCTCGGTAAAGACCGCAAAGCCAAAGCTCGAGATAAGCTCGGGCAGGGCATGGTTGATCTCGGGGTCGTTATGGTAGGGACGACCGGCGAGCACGATGCCGTGACCGCCGTGGTCCTCGACCCACTTGAGAGCCTCCTCGCCCATGGTCTGGATATCCTCGTGGAAGCGCGCGTCGGCCTCAAAAGCAGCGTTGACGGCGGCATCAACCTCGGAGCGCGTGATTTTAGGACCGCGCACGCGACCGCGACCGGCCTCAGCATCGGCCACACGGTCGACGGCGAGCACCTGGTACAGGCGGCGCTTGAGCTCGGTCTTGTCGTGATACGGCACAAACGGATACAGGAACTCGATGTTCTGCTCGCGGATCTCGTCAATATTGAGCGCCAGCGCCGTGGGGTAGCTCATGACGATGGGGCAGTTATAGCAGTTGCCAGCCGTCGGATCCTCCTTGCGCTCCCAACGCACGCACGGCATCCAGATAAAGTCGACGTCACGGTCGATGAGGTTCATCACGTGGCCATGGCTCATCTTGGCCGGATAGCATACGCTCTCGGACGGCATGGACTCGATGCCCGCCTGGTAGGTCTTCTTGCTCGACTGGTCGGACAGCTGCACGCTAAAGCCTAGGCGCGTAAAGAACGCATGCCAGAAGGGATAGTTCTCGTACATGTTGAGCGCGCGCGGGATGCCAACGGTGCCGCGCGGGGCTTCGTCGGGGCTCAGCACCTCGCGGTTAAAGAGCAGCTCGTTTTTCTTTTTGAAGAGGTTGGGGGCCTCGGTCTTCTGCTTTTTGTGGCCAGCGCCCTTCTCGCAGCGGTTGCCGGTAATGAAGCGCCTGCCGCCGCCAAAGTCGTTGACGGTAAGCTGGCAGTTGTTGGAGCAGCGACCGCAGCGGACGTGCTTTTGCGTCACGGTGAGGTGCGCGATGTCCTCGGCCGACAGGATGGTCGAGGTGCCGTCGGCGCCGGCGCGATCGCGGGCGAGCAAGGCCGCACCGTAGGCGCCCATGCAGCCGGCGATGTCGGGACGCACGGCATGAACGCCGGTGAGCTGCTCAAACGCGCGCAGCGTAGCATCGGACATAAAGGTGCCGCCCTGAACGATTACCTGGCTGCCGATCTCCTTGGGATCGCGCAGCTTAATGACCTTGAACAGGGCATTCTTGATGACGGAATAGGACAGGCCGGCCGCGATGTCGCCCACCGTGGCGCCTTCCTTTTGCGCCTGCTTGACGCGCGAGTTCATAAAGACCGTGCAGCGGCTGCCCAGGTCGACGGGGGCCTTGGCATGGATGGCGGCATCGGCGAACGCGCGCACGTCCATATTCATAGAGACGGCGAAGCTCTCGATGAAGCTACCGCAGCCCGACGAACAGGCCTCGTTGAGCATGATGTGCTCGATAACGCCGTCCTTGACGCGCAGGCACTTCATGTCCTGGCCGCCGATGTCCAGAATAAACTCGACGCCGGGCAGGAATGCCTTGGCGCCGCGCAGGTGCGCGACGGTCTCGATCTCGCCGGAATCGGCCTTGAGGGCCTCGATGAGCAGTGCCTCGCCATAGCCCGTGGTGGTCACGTGGCCGATGGTGCAGCCTGCAGGGATATGGTTGTAGAAATCGGCCATGATGACCTTGGCCGTGCCCAGGATGTCACCGTTGTTGTTACCGTACCAGGTGTGCAACAGCTGGCCGTCCTCGCCCACGAGCGCGGCCTTCATGGTGGTGGAACCGGCGTCGATGCCGATGAACACGCGGCCGGTGTAGCCGTCGAGTTTGCCCTTGGGGACGACTTCCTGGTCGTGGCGGGTTTTGAACTCGGCAAAGTCCTCGTCAGTGGCAAAGAGCGGATCCAGACGCTCGACCTCGGCACCCTGCGTGTCACCCAGGGCATCGATGGCCTCGATGAGCTGCGGGAACGTGCTGAGCTTGTTGGACTCGTGCGCCATGGCGGCGCCGCTCGCCACAAACAGGTGAGCGTTTTGGGGTACGATACGGTGCTCCTCGTCCAGATTGAGCGTGAGGTAGAAGCGGTGGCGCAGCTCGGAGAGGTACTGCAGCGGGCCGCCCAGGAAGGCGACGTTGCCGCGGATGGGACGGCCGCACGCCAAGCCCGAGATGGTCTGAGTCACGACAGCCTGGAAGATGGAGGCGGCCACGTCCTCGGGGCGGGCGCCCTCGTTGAGCAGCGGCTGCACGTCGGTCTTGGCAAAAACGCCGCAGCGGCTGGCGATGGGATAGATGGTGGTGGCGTTGGCCGCGAGTTCGTTAAGGCCGCTGGCGTCAGTGTGCAGCAGGGTTGCCATCTGGTCGATGAACGCGCCCGTGCCGCCGGCGCAGGTGCCGTTCATGCGCTGCTCAATGCCATTATCGAAGTAGATGATCTTGGCGTCTTCGCCGCCCAGCTCGATGGCGACATCGGTGGCCGGGATGAGGGTCTCGACGGCACGCTTGCTGGCGATGACCTCCTGGACAAACTCCAGATCGAGCCACTGGGACAGCAGCAGACCGCCCGAACCGGTGATGGCGCAGGTCATTTGGGCAGCCGGCAGCACGGTCGCAGCGCCCTCGAACAGGTCGCGGGCGCAGGCACGGACGTCGGTGTGGTGGCGCTGGTACTTGGCATAGACGATCTGGTTGTCGTCGTTGAGCACAGCGAGCTTAACGGTGGTGGAGCCCACGTCAATGCCCAGGTGCAGGTTGCCACGAGCGTTCTCGGGGTTGAAGATCGCGCCTTCGGGGGCCCGGGCGGCGGCTACGGGCTCAGCGGCGGTGGCGGGCTCGCTAGCGACGGACGTCTCCCCTGCCGCGTTCTTGGCATCGGCAACTGCCTCGGCAACTTTCTCGGCAGCTGCGGTCGCGGCCTTCTGCGCGGCATCCACCACGGCGGGTGCAGCCTCACGCGCGGCAGCGACCATACGGTCCTTAATGCCCTCGACGAGTTTGCTCATTGTCTCTCCTCTTAGTTGTTGGACTCGACGGCTGCGGCGGTGTCGGCCGCGTGCTCGAGCTGCAGGTTCAATAGCTTCATGCCGTATTCCGGTACGTTGATATCGATGGGTTGGCCATACAGGTCACCAGGGCGCACAAAAGCGAGCACCGTCATAATGCGCGCCATGGCCTCGGGCGATTCGGTGAGCCCACGCTCAAACCAGCGCTGAATCATGCCGACCTCGGCACTCACGACGTAGGTAACGTAGTAGTCAAAGAACGTGCCCAGCGCCAGGCCCAAAATGCCCGTCTGCGCACGCGGCACCACAGCCTCACGCGCGGTATCGATAATCCTTTTAATGAAGGCCTGGTCGCCGCCCGGACCCAGCAGCGCACCGATTAAGTCGCGGTTGGCCGCAAGATAACGCAGCAGCTCAACCGAACCGGGCGCCGGCTCGAGCTCATCGATGTTGTGATAGAGATCGGGCAGCTGAGCTGCGGTGATGAGCTCAATGCGCTCACGGATCTCGGCCAGCAAGCCGTCCTCGATTTGATTGATAAAGTCGGGGATATCGCGATAATGCGAATAGAACGTACGGCGCGTAAGGCCGGCGCGCTCGGTGAGCGACGCGACGTTAATGCGCGAAAGGTCGCCGCTTTCGGCAAGCTCGCTGGCAAGTGCCTGGCGAAGGGCACGCTGCGAGCGAAGGGACCGGCGATCGCATTTCTCGAGCTGGGACAAGCGTCCTCCTTGTTACTCAGCCTGTGCGCTATTGCACAGTGCGAGTATTATTGCACACCGTGTGCATCAACACGTAAAGGCAATATTTTAGATGTGACGAAGGGACAGTCCCTTTGTCACAACCCACCTGGCTTTTGGAGCGGCATTACCGATTGTCCAAAATGTCATTCGTGGGTAGAATAATGTCGACGGCAGCCCAAGTTCTGCAAAGCTGGGCAGCGCCGTTGTTTGCATTAGGGGGTCAACGCCTTAGCGGCGGCGACCCCTTCTGTTGCGCTTCGAACGCTGCTTGAGTGCCTCGGAAAGGCCGACAAGCGCCGTGAAGAACGAGACCAAAGCGGTCAGAAGTCTCACGAAATCAATCAAATCGGTCATGGGCATCACCTCCCATCAGATGGAGGGCGTTGCCCGGCACATGGAACTGCCGCCAACAGTATCAATTCTATCAAAGCGCAGTTAGATATGCGAATGTTTGTTCGTATTTCAGAAGATCGGAGCTCGGGTACGGCGAAGGAACAGTTCCTTTGCCGTACCCGAGCTTGTCGCCGAACTGCCACCTACATTTTTCGAGTTATTCGGCCACGCTGCTAGTTCTGTATAAATGCACCGCCGGGATTATCTGAGGGTTTTTGTCCTTATTTGAGCGCATACATGCCCATTTGCGCACTTACGACACCGAATCAAACACCATTAGAGGTATGAATGTTCCCGAGAGGGCATCTTTAGCCATTTAACGACCTCCGACAGGCCGAATAACTCGAAATTTGTTGGTGGCGAAAGCGAGACAGTCCTATACGCCAAAAGCCGGCATCTCCCATGTGACAGAGGGGCTGTCCCTTTGTCACATTATTCGATGACGGTGCGGGAGTTTTGCTTGCGCATGGTGGCGAGCATGTGTTTGGGGACGGCGTGGACCATGCAGCTGCCGATGGTCGCGCTCGCGGCGGCCTTGGCTGCATCGCTTGCGTTTTTGGTCGCGTAGCTGTGACGAAAACGATTGAGCATGGCGATATCGTTGCCGCCGTCGCCGTAGACCACGACCTCATCCTCGGCAATACCGTAGTAGCCCGCCAGCCAGGCCACGCTCTCGCCCTTGTTGCACGCCACGTCCGTGATCTCGAACATCACCGGATCGAACGGCGCGTTGACCACGCGGTCCGATCGCTCGGCCAAATATGCTTTAAGGTCACGCTCCAGCTCGGGCGAGGTCACGCGACAGTTGATCTTGCACACATCGTGGCGCAGGATGTCACCGATCGACTGATCGAAATATTGCTCCTCGTGATACCCGCCACGTGCACGCATGCCACGCATCACGATACGCTTGATAGGGCTGTCCTTTTTAAAGCCCGCCTGATGCATCTCGAACGAGCCGCTCGAGAACATGCCATCGGGCGTGGAGCAATCAAAGCAAATGTCCGGAAACTCCTTGAGCAGTTCCTCGGTGATCTGCGGGTCAATGGTCCAGGTTTTGAGCACCTCGCCATGACTGTCGCGCACGATGGATCCATTGGAGCAGCAGGCGTCAAGCGCCAGGCCCGTAAAGCCATGCTCGCCGATCGGCAGCGTCGAGCGTCCGGTAGCGGGAACCACATGCAGGCCAGCTTCGGTCAGCTCGCGAATGGCACGGCGGATGGTCCCATCCGCCTCATGCAGGGCGTTCAGCAGCGTTCCGTCTAAGTCACTCGCAAACATCTTGATCATGGGCGTGCCTCTCCTTCGTCTGCACGATATTGTAGACGAAGGAGAGGCACGCCCAAACAATGCCGTCACGACGCGACGTGCCACTGCCTTCACAAATTCACGGTGCCCCAGCGCGCTAAGACAATCGCCACAAGCGACTTTTCAGCCGATAAAACAGCGCCGTCGTCAACGTCAGCACCGCCAACATGCCTGCGAATACAATCGCCGGTGTCCATCGATCATATGCGAGCCCGTAAACCAATTGGCCAATAGGCGTTGCACAGGAAAGCGTCATATAAACGAGTGCCAGCACTTTTCCGCAGAGTTCCTTTGGCGCTGCCCGCTGAACAAATGAAACGATTTCGACCGATGTAATGCTTGCCCACGCCATGACCCATGCCGAGCCGGCCGCAAGCGCGGCAAACGCCAGTTCATCAGGACCGCTCAGTAGCGTAACAATAATCGGTACGACTCCAAAACAGATCATCGCAACATATCGACATATGCCCTTGAAGGAAAAACGATGCGGCCAAATACCGACCAAACCACTGCCGACAAGACCACCTAAGCCCATAGCCACCTCAATAATCCCAACAAAGGATGACTGCATTCCGAGATGCTTTGCAACGATGACGGGAGCACCAATCGTTAACCCAACTAACGCAAGGTTCAAAATAGCTGCAAGCAAAAACACAACGAGCAATGATGCGTTTTGCAACAGATACCGAATCGACTCCCGAAAATCGCTTCGGTATGTCGAGCAAGTCGTACTGTCCCCTGTCATTCCAGATGAGGCATTTCGCTTGAGTGCGCCCCCGAACAGCAGGGCTGACATCGCAAACGTCAACGCCGCGGTTTCGCATAGAGCATCGATACCGAAGCACCCATAGACTGCCGTCCCGACTACAGGCCCCAAGATATTGCTCGCCATGGTTATCTGCGAGACCAGCGCAGTGGCACGCTCAACCTTTTCTGGGCCCGTCATGCGCACCGTCTCAATTTGAAGCATCGGTTTCAGCAGCGATTGGATACCATATTGGACGCAAAGCATTGCTACCACGACAACGGCAAGAGGCAGCGAACGCTTCATGGGGATAAACAACAGTGATGCAGCCATCAGAACAATGCCGAGCACCACAAGAACCCCGCGATGTCTCCCGCGATCCGCCAAGATTCCGCCAGCCGGAGTCGCAAGCACGCCCGGCACGAACGCTATCGCCGCGACGGCACCATATAACGTTGATGAGCCGCTGCAATCGAACAAGTAAAGCGGGCACGCAAAGCACAGTGCTGACAACATCGAATACGCGCACAGCTGCGCAACAAGAAGGCCAAAAAGCCTGATAGATCGCACTGTTTTTGGCGCCAACGAAACGCTAATTCTTCGCATCCCAGCCATAAGCCTGCCCCCAAATACATACCGATAGTATGTATTTAATGACTTGAAAAGGGCAGCCGTGGCTACCCTCGCAAATCAATTACATACCGTTGGTATCTATATTACCACCCGGAACGGTCCCATACGTCCCAAATCAGCGCCGTTGTCTGAAGCACTTCTTCCCCCAAATCGAGTCCCACCGCAGCAGCCATCTGCGCCAAACATTGAGCGCGAGCGAGCATTCGATCCTTGGTCTCGAGTGGACGGAACAGCGGCAGCAGCCAAAGATTCGCCAACAACGATACGGCCTCCGCCGCTTCGCGCGGGCATTCGCACGCAATGGAGCCGTCGGCGACGCCCTCCTCGATCACTGGCAAGAGATAGCCATCGGCCGACTCGTCAAACGAACCTTGGTACTGCATCGCCAGCAGCCGCGAGCTTTTTACCGGATCCGCCGCAGGATGCATGCGTGCCCATAGCTCAATTTGTGGAACGGCGGACTCGGGCGCGTACAGCCGCTTGAGCTTTTGGGCCCCCGTCATATTGCCAGCACCAAGTGTCGCGCGGCGGTGCTCAACAATCGGAGCCATTGCCCGATCAAATGCGGCGTTGAAAATCTCCTCTTTGCTCTTAAAGTGATGATAGACAGCACCCTTGGTCATGCCATCGAGGCGGTCGACGATGTCTTGAATGCTCGTCCCCTCATAACCCTGTGCGCAGAATAACTCCAGCGCCGCGTCGAGAATCTTCGCGACCGTCTCCTCGGGATATTTATTACGACCCATAATCCGTCCATCCGCAACGCAAGTCTTGTGCCTTATTGCAGTATTTTAACGTTGCGGATGGCAGGCGTTCGATCCTACACCGCGGCGGGGCCGTGTTCGCCGGTACGGATGCGGATAACCTCCTCGACCGGCTCGACCCAGATCTTGCCATCGCCGACGGCTCCGGTGCGTGCGGCGTTGCAGATAATCTCGACAATGCCGTCGACATGTTCATCGGCACAGATGAGGGTGAACTGCACCTTGGGGATCATGTTGACAAGCAACTCGTTGCCGCGCACGTATTCCTTCCAGCCATGCTGTGCGCCGCAGCCCTGCACCTGGTTGATAGTCATACCGCGAACATCAGCAGCAAACAGCGCGTCTTTAAGAACCTCAAGCTTCTCAGCACGAACGATCGCCGTAATTTTCTTCATAGTGAATTCCTCTCTTATAAGAGCTGGTCTGACAGAACGTTAGAAACCGCTAGTCCAGACCACTAAACGAAGGATACGCACTTTCGCCGTGCTGACTCGCATCCAAGCCCAGCGCCTCGTCGGCCTCGTCCACACGCAGGCTGCCGTGGAACAGAGCCTTGACCACCGTGGCGATCACCAAATCGAGCACCAGCACAATAGCGACCGTCACCACAATGCCCAAGATCTGAGAGATGAGCAGCGACACGTCGCCCGTGTAGAACAGACCGCCCTTACCGGTCCACGAAAGCTCCGGCACACAGAACAGGCCCGTGAGCACGCCGCCCAAAATTCCGCCGATACCGTGGCAACCAAACGCATCGAGTGCATCGTCGTAGCCAAACTTGGTCTTAAGATGGCTGATAGCCAGATAGCAGACGGGCGATACGATCAGACCCATGACCAGCGCTGCCCACGGCTCGACAAAGCCCGCACCCGGCGTGACCACCACAAGGCCCGCAACCAGACCGGTGCTGGCGCCCACCAGCGTGGGGCGGCCGGTATGCACGCGCTCGACGGCAAGCCACGAGACCATGCCCGCCGCGCTGGCCGTCACGGTGTTGAGGATGGCGAGTGCCGCAACGGCATCGGCCTTAAACTCGCTGCCGCCGTTAAAGCCAAACCAGCCAAACCAAAGCAGGCCGGCGCCCAGCGCCACAAACGGCACGTTATGCGGACGGTAGCTCACCATGCCAAAACCACGACGACGGCCGAGCATTAAGCAGAGAATCAGGCCCGTCAGACCGGACGAAATGTGTACCACGTCGCCGCCGGCAAAGTCGAGTGCGCCGATCATGTCACCGATAAAGGAGCCATCGCCGCCCCAAACCATGTGGGCGAGCGGCGCATAGACCACAAGAGCCAAATGCCCAGGAAGGCCGTCATGGCACCAAACTTAACGCGGCCGGCCAGGCTGCCCGTGACGATAGCAGCCGTGATCATGGCAAATGCCATCTGGAAGGCAATGTTGATGATCTGAGGGTAGACGGCACCGTCCGCGGCATTGCCCTCGGCCGCCTGCAGCACCTGGTTGAGTACCGGCAGGCACAGCAGCTGGTCAAGGCCTCCAATAAACGGGCTGGAACCGTCGCCGCCGTAGGCCAGCGACCAGCCGGCAACAATCCACAGCACACCAACCAGGCCAATGGCGCCAAAGCACATAAGCATGGTGTTGATGACATTTTTGCGCCTGGACAGGCCGCCATAGAAAAACGCCAGACCCGGTGTCATTAAAAACACGAGCATGGTGCAGACGAGCATAAACGTTGTCGATCCCGTATCGTACATTCGCTCCCCCTTGGTCGCATGAACGTTGTCGGCGCCCATAATGCGGCCGAGGGGCAACTGGTGTAGACCAGATACGGCGTTGTTAAACGCGGCGTTGTCGAATGGAAACGGTGCCGCAATCTTGGAAACGGCGCGGCAACGGACGCGAAACGGACGGGAAATACGCGAGCAAGGAAGCCGTGAGCGCGCCCGTCCCGGCTAGCGGCGGAACAGCTCGCGGGCTCGGTCGCGGAGGTCGGTAGCTCGGATGACGCCCTCGTAGCGGTTGATCCGCAAGCGCGGGAAGGCATTGAAAAAGCGCAGGTCACGACGACTGAGTGACACGCTCGGTACCGGACGGCTCATGCACTTACCGGCAAGGCGACGACTGAGCGACGGACGTGGCATGCTCGGCGCGGCATCGGCCACGCGGCGGGCAGCGAGCGCCAAGCCGCGAGCACCATCCGAAATAAACGTCGGCATCGAAGCCTTCTCGCGCAGGGCATCGAGCGTCGCATCGCCCAGCTCGGCCAGCCACGCGTTAACGGCACGGCTGCGGATATGCGTCTGTGCCACCGAGTCGATCGCCGAATCGGGAATACGTTCGAGCATGGAGTCGGACGCATCGGCGAGCGACTCATTGATGCGGTCGGCAAGGTCGGCGCGCACGCGCTCCAGCTGATCGGACAGACGCCGCCAGCTCGCCAACGAGCACACCGCGTCGACCATCATCGCGACCGCGACAATAAAGGCGGACAACCGCACAATCAGCACCGGCAGATGGCCAAGCAGCCCCAGCAATGCCGGCTCCACTAAACGGCAAATGCACAGCGCACCCAGGCCAAACGCGCAGGCCCAGTACAGGCAGATGCGCCCGTGCAGGTTAAACGGCAGGTGCGAATAGTCCCAAAAGCGAGCGCCCGTTGTTTTTTCCAACAGCACGCCCACGCTGTACTCAATCACGCTGCATACGAGCGCTGCAGCGACAAACTGGCTCGACGCATCCGGAATCCCGCGCAGCAAAAGCCAGCAGGCAATGCCGCCCGCACCATAGATAGGACAACACGGCCCCAGCAAAAAGCCACTGTTGGCGAAGCGTCCGTGGTTGAGCATGGCGCATACTGTCGACTCCCACGCCCAGCCGCAAAACCCGTAAAAGACAAACGAGAGCACCAGTGCCGAGAGCGGGCAGGCGGCAAGCGTCGCGCCGCCAAACGCCATATCAATCGCGGTTTCCACCGTCTACCCTCTCCTCTTTTCGCTCGATGCTTTACTCACGTCATCGTCCACCTCGTCCTTGCGCGGCAGGCGGCCGGCAACCGTCTCGCGCAGAGCGCACCATTTATCTGCCAGGCATACAATCCAAGCTTCACGACACGTCGGCGGCACTGGCACCAGCGGAAACATATGCCGCACGATAATATTCCGTTCGCGCGGCGTCAGCTCAAAATCTTCCTCCGCACGTGCCAGGGCAAAAAACGGGTGGCGAAAGCCATGCAGCCGATGGCTTGGGTCGGGATCGTGCCAGTCATAGAGAAAGTAATCGTGCAGCAGGGCCCCGCGCAGCAACGAGGCGCGGTCAACCGAGACACCGACGCGGCCCAAGCGCTCGGCAAAGGACAGACTCGCCTGCGCTACCGAGGTCACATGCGTATACACCGTCACATCGCCATGCTGGATAAACTCGCGCGTCAGGTCCAGACGGCCCGCCTGTGCCAGTTGACGGGCAGCATGGTCCACTTCGCACGCGATTTTCTCGGCACGAACGACATCGGACATGCTGCCTCCTTCCAGCGGCTCACGGCGACAAGCCACGGCCTGCACGCATTGAATAAAATCATCATGGAACCTATCAGTATGGCATCGGACAAAACGTTTTGCCCCACCAGTTGTCGAATTACCGCGCCGCCGTCACATATCAAACGCCAAAATGTGCGAGACTGTTTTGTGCAATTGTGCCGGCCGAGGGAGCGCCGGTGCTCGATTCGCATGGAGTAACCCACAACGATGCTGCTTACGCAAACGACAACGCCCGAGGACGTCAAGGCTCTCGACCGCGCCGAGCTTCCGCTGCTCTGCGGCGAGATCCGCCAGGCAATCCTCGAAAGCTCCGCCGCCGTCGGCGGGCACGTTGCCCCCAACCTGGGCGTCGTTGAGCTTACGGTTGCGCTTCATCGCGTGTTTAACTCCCCCATCGACAAGATTGTCTTTGACGTTTCGCACCAGACCTACGCCCACAAGGCGCTGACGGGGCGCGCGTACACTTATATCGATCCGGAGCGTTATGGTGAGGCTTCTGGCTTTGCCAATCCCGACGAGTCTGAGCATGACCTGTTTGCCATGGGGCATACCTCGACCTCGGTGAGCTTGGGCTGCGGCCTTGCCCACGCGCGCGACCTGGCGGGTGACACGTATAACGTCATTACTGTTATTGGCGACGGCTCGCTTTCGGGTGGCCTGGCGTTTGAGGGCTTCAACAATGCCGCCGAACTCGATAGCAACCTGATCATCATCGTCAACGATAACGACCAGTCCATTGCCGAGAACCATGGCGGCCTGTATCGTAATCTGACCGAGCTGCGCGCCAGCAACGGCACCTGTGAGCGCAACGTTTTCCGCGCGATGGGACTCGACTACCGCTATCTAGACGCCGGTAACGATGTGTTGGCCCTCGTCGACGCGCTGCAGGAACTGCGCAATATCGATCATCCCATCGTGCTCCACGTCTCGACCGCCAAGGGCAAGGGCTTTGAGCCGGCCCAGAGCGACCCCGAACGCTGGCACCACGTGGGTCCGTTTGACATGGCGACTGGGCGCAAGCTCTGCCCGGGCCATCCGAGCGAGCCTGCGCCGCGCACCTATGCCGACATTACAGGCGAGGCGCTCAGCGCCGCCATCGAACGCGATTCGCAGGTCGTGGGCATCACGGCCGCCACGCCCTACATCATGGGCTTTACACCCGAGCTTCGCGCTGCCGCCGGCAAACAGTTTGTTGACGTGGGCATTGCCGAAGAGCACGCCGTCACTTTTGCCACCGCGCTTGCGCGCTCGGGCGCCAAGCCAGTCTTTGGTGTGTACGGCACGTTTTTGCAGCGCGCCTACGACGAACTGTGGCACGACCTGTGCCTCAACGACGCCCCCGCGACCATCTTGGTGTTTGGCGCGTCGATCTTTGGCACCACGTCCGAGACGCACCTTTCGTTCTTTGATATTTCCATGCTGGGCGGTCTTCCCAACATGCGCTACTTGGCGCCGGCCTGCATGGAGGAATACCTGTCCATGCTGAGCTGGTCGCTCGACCACCGCGAGCATCCCGTGGCGATCCGCGTACCGGGCATTGGCCTGGTTAGCCGCCCCGATTTGGCGCCCGCCGAGGACACCGACTACAGCGCCGTTCGCTACGACGTGGTGCGTCAGGGCCGCGACGTTGCCGTGCTCGCGCTCGGCGATTTCTTTGAGCTGGGCGAGCGTGTGGCAAACCGCTTGGCTGCCGAGTACGGTATTGAGGCCACGCTCGTCAACCCGCGCTTCGCAACCGAGCTCGACCGCGAGTTCCTCGACAGTCTTTCCGCCGAGCATCGCGTTGTCGTCACCCTCGAGGACGGCATCTTGGACGGCGGCTGGGGCGAGCGCGTGGCGTGTTACCTGGCCTGCACGCTCGTGCGCACGTGCACCTTCGGCATCGCCAAGGGCTTCCCCGACCGCTACGATCCCAACGAACTGCTCGCGCAGAACGGCATGACGGTCGAGAACATGGCCGCCGAAGCCGTGAGACTACTCAACGAGTAAGAAAACCTCCGCAAGGGAAGCATCCCTGCGGAGGTTTTTGTTTTCACAGCTCAATTATCTCAATCTGTAACATCTAGGGCCCGAATTCCCGTCTAACTGTTACAGATTGAGACAAAACAGCAAGTCATGGTCGGCGCGAAAAACGAATAACCGTTCATACGCGATCTCCTTACTTATATATGTGTCGCGCTGCCGCCATTATAGCGACCGCTGCGAGCGATCATGCCGTCTGCAAAACGCTATTTCAGCTGCAATAACTGACGTTTGCCCAGATAAAACCTGCCAAAATAAACCTGTCCCTTTTTGGTAGGTACAATAACCCATAAGGTAAGTATGTTTCTGAGTTATTTCGTGTTGACCCATTTGAGCGCGATAGGGTATAACTCTACTCAACCGCTAGGGATTTTATTGAGAAAGGTGTTCTACCATGAGCAAGAACCTCTCCCAGCAGGTCGTTCTCGACCGCCGCGGCTTTGTCGCCGCCACCTTCGCAACCGTCGCCGGCCTTGGTCTTGTCGGCTGCTCCGACACCAGCGCCGAAGCTGACAAGGGTTCCACCGCTGGCTCCTCCGAGGGCTCCGAGGATACCGAGGTTTCCGCCACGCTCGATGCCAAGGCATTCGACAAGCTCGTCAACGACGGCCCCAAGGCCGATGACGATGCCATCGCCGCCAGCACCTGGGCGACGGCCGTCAAAGACGCCGGCGTCTTTAAGATCGGTGGCGTTCAGACCTCCACGCTTTTCTCCCTCCTCAACGAAAAAGACGGTCAGACCCGTGGCTTCGATGCCGGTATCGCACAGCTCCTGTCCAACTACATTCTGGGCGAGAACAAGGTCGAGATCACCCAGGTGACCTCGGACACGCGCGAGTCCGTCCTGCAGAACGGCCAGGTCGACGCCGTCTTTGCCACCTACACCATCACCGACGAGCGCAAGAAGCTCGTCTCCTTTGCCGGTCCCTACTACTACACCCAGCAAGCCATCCTGGTGCTCGCCGATAACGACGACATCAAGGGCGTCGACGACCTGGCCGACAAGAACGTCGCCGTCCAGTCCGGCTCCAACGGCCCCGCCATCCTGGAGGAGTTCGCTCCCAAGGCCAGCCAGCAGGAGTTCAAGACCGACGAGGAGGCCCGCCAGGCACTCCAGCAGGGCCGCGTTGACGCCTACGTCATCGATAACAACATGCAGCAGAGCGCCCTGGTCCGCGAGCCCGGTAAGTACAAGATCGCCGGCAAGCCTTTCGGCAGCAAGGAGCCTTATGGTATCGGTCTGCCGCTCGATTCCGACGGCGTCGCCTTTGTCAACGACTTCCTTAAGAAGATCGAGGACGACGGCACCTGGACCGAGCTGTGGCAGATCTGCATCGGCGACCGTACGGGCGACACCAATGTTCCCGAGCTGCCCGAGGTCGGCGCCTAGACAGCGAGCCTAGTAACGGCCGCAACGAAACCATACGGAAACGCACGATGCGCTTTATTGCGCTAAACTGTTTCCTCACTGAGTTGTCGGGGCTTCCGTACACACGGGAGCCCCTTTCCTTATCGGCGGGAGGTCCGCATGAGTCTCTCCGAACTCTGGTCACTCTATGGCCAGAACTATATCGACGCGCTGCTAGCAACCTGGGGCATGACGCTTGAGTCGTTTGCCATCGCCATGGTGCTGGCCGTCGCCGTCACCGTGATGCGCGTGTCGCCGCTCAAGCCGCTGCGCGTCTTTGGCGACCTGTATGTCCAGGTCTTCCGTAACATCCCCGGCATCGCGCTGCTCATCATCGTCGTCTACGCACTGCCGCCGCTTAAGGTCGTTCTGCCCTACCGCACCTGCGTTATCGTCGCCACGGTCCTTTTGGGCTCGGCCTTTGGCTCCGAGAACTTTATGAGTGGCATCAACACCGTCGGCGTCGGCCAGGTGGAAGCCGCCCGCTCGCTGGGCATGAGCTTTAACCGTATCCTCGCCAAAATCGTGATTCCGCAGGCGCTGCGCTCGAGCGTGCTGCCCATGACCAACCTCTTTATCGCCGTCATGCTCACTACCGCCTTGGGCAGCCAGGTGCCGCTTAAGCCGCAGGAGCTCACCGGCGTGGTGAGCTATATCAACACGCGCTCGCTCGGCGGCGTCGCCGCGTTCTTTATCTCGGCGCTCGGCTACCTGGGCACGGCCTTTGTGGTGAGCCACATTGGCAACTACATCGATAAGAAGGTGAGGATCCTCCGATGAGCAAGCACCCCACCTCCGCGCTCACCATGCGCGATGCGCTCTACGAGGCTCCCGGCCCCAAGATGCGCACCAAGATTCGCATCGGCACCGCCATCTCGCTTGTTGCCGTCGCCGCACTCGTCGTCCTGGTACTGCAGCGCTTTTATGTGACCGGCCAGCTTTCGGTCCACTATTGGTATTTCTTCACGCACCTCACCACCTGGAAGTTCTTGCTTGCCGGCTTTGAGGGCACCGTTAAAGTCGCACTCACCGCCGGCGTCATTGCGCTGGTACTGGGCTTAGCCCTTATGCTCGGCCGCACCAGCGACATTAAGCCGCTGCAGCTGGTCTGCCGCGTGCTCACCGATTTCTTCCGCGGCGTGCCGAGCCTTCTGTTCATCTACTTCTTCTTTTTGGTGCTGCCCCAGTACAAGATCGCGCTGCCGTCGTTTTGGATGCTCACGCTTCCCGTCGCGCTCGCTGCAGCCGGCGTGCTAGCTGAGATTTTCCGCGCCGGCGTCAACGCCGTACCGCGCGGCCAGGTCGAGGCGGCCCAGGCGCTCGGTCTCTCCAAGGCTAAAATCACCTTTAAAATCGTGCTGCCGCAGGCTATTCGATTTATCATTCCGTCGTTGATTTCGCAGCTCGTGGTCGTAGTCAAAGACACCACCGTCGCCTACGTGGTGAGCTACCCCGACCTCATGCAAAACGCCCGCGTGCTCATTACCAACTACGACGCTCTCGTGTCGGTCTACTTGGTAATCGCGGTCATCTATATCCTCATCAACGTCGCAATCAACAAGGCTGCTGTCTACGTTTCGCACAAGACCGGCGCGACCATCATCCGCTAACGCTTTACCATTTCGAGTCATAAGGAGCCGAGCACCATGGCACAGAGCACCTCTACCACCGGCAATCAGCCGCTGATCGAGCTCAAGCACGTCGATAAGCACTATGGCGACCTGCACGTTCTCAACGACATCAATCTCTCGGTCGACCACGGCGAGGTCGTCGTGGTGATTGGCCCCTCGGGCTCGGGCAAGTCGACCATGTGCCGCACCATCAACCGCCTGGAAACCATCGACTCGGGCGAGATCCTCATCGAGGGCGAGCCCCTGCCGCAGGAAGGCAAGGACCTTGCCCGCATGCGTGCCGAGCTGGGCATGGTGTTTCAGCAGTTCAACCTGTTCGCACATATGACCGTACTGCAGAACGTCATGCTGGGACCGGTCGATGTGCTGGGCGTCTCCAAGGACGAGGCCCGCGAGCGTGCCATGGACCTGCTGGGCCGCGTGGGCGTTGCCGAGCAGGCCGATAAGGTGCCCGCACAGCTCTCGGGCGGCCAGCAACAGCGTGTAGCCATCGCCCGCTCGCTTGCCATGCAGCCCAAGGCCATGCTCTTTGACGAGCCCACGAGCGCCCTCGATCCCGAAATGATCAATGAGGTGCTCGAGGTCATGGTCCGTCTGGCCCAGCAGGGCATGACGATGATCGTCATTACGCATGAGATGAACTTCGCCCGTCGCGTGGCCGACCGCGTCGTGTTTATGGCCGACGGCCAGATCGTGGAAACCGGCACGCCCGACGAGTTCTTCGACCATCCCCAGACCAAGCGCGCCCAGGACTTCCTCAACTCCATCAAGGGCCACTAGCTCAATTGCCATGTTCGCTCGCCATGACCATCCAAACTCGAAAGTTACACCTATGATCGGAACTCGTACTTCATCGTCATACACCCCGCACGTCGACGTTGCCCCCGCCGACCGTCCGCTCATCCTCGTCGCGCCGCGTTGGGAAGAGGCAAAACCGTTTTTGAGCGAGACGCTCTCCCCCAACGAGGAAATCGCAAGTGTCTTTGTCGATGCCATCCTTGCCACCGGTGGCCTGCCGCTGCAGATGTCTATTACCGAAGACATTGAGGTTATCCGTCATTACGTCGATATCGCCGACGGCATCGCCATTCCCGGCGGCCCGGACGTCAACCCCAAGCGCTGGGGCGACGAGCGCCCCTACGACCCCACACTGTGCTGCGAGATTCGCGACCGTTTTGAGTTTAAGCTGGTTAACGAGGTGCTCCGCGCCAAAAAGCCACTCTTTACCACCTGCCGCGGCACGCAGCTGCTCAACGTCGCCACCGGCGGCACCCTGTGCATGGACGTGCCGAGCCTGGGTGCGCGCGAGGGTCGCACGCAGTGGCGTCACACCCACGTGCTCAACGATCCCGTGCACCCCGTCGAGGTCGTGCCGGGCTCGCTGCTGGAACGCGCGGTTGGCGGGCACAGACTAATCCAGACCAACTCCGCACACCACTGCTGCGTCGACCGTCTGGGTAAAAGCACGCGCTTGGTCGCCAAAGCAACCGACGGCGTTCCCGAGTGCATCGAAGTCGAAGGCCAGCCGTTCTGCCTGGGCGTACAATGGCACCCTGAGTACACGTGGAAGACGCTCGAGACCGACTTTAACCTGTGGAAGTCGTTTGTCGAGGCAGCGGCCAAGGTTAAGCAGGCCCGTTAGTTCGCAAACCACTCAGGTTATAGCCTCCTAAACAGGTGGGCGGGCACCAGCCACGGTGCCCGCCCACCTGTATTTGGTATGCTCGGTATGATTATCCCTCACAAACAATCAAAGAAATCTCGACCGCAATCGGTCGACGGTAAAGCAAATGGCAAAAACGCTTGCTACGTTTATTAGGCAGTCAATTAGAATCGAAATGCATTGACTATTCCCCAACGGGGTCACGCCACAAATCCACATGAGCATCGAGGCTGGAAGCGGAAGCATGGAATTGGCCCCGATCTGTATGTAGATCGCTACAACGTTGACAAGCAACAGCATGCCAATTGGACCGAAGCCGGATCCAAAATAGGAAACAGCAATCACGCCAGAGACCACGTATGCAAGGCAGACGACACTCGCCAGAAGAAGTCGATCGCAAAACATATTCAGGTTGAAACACTGCTGAGCATCCAAAACGATTGCGCAGTTAAGGCAGTACAAAACGACGCTCGACAAGACAAAAGCGCCCAAAAGGGCAAAAGAAGACAGCACCACTCGCGCAACGATAGCGCACACACGCTTCCCTCCCCGAGCCTCCGACAACCCCCACGGCTCCTCAATAAAGCCCGAACTGACAAAGCGCGGCACAATGCAAGCCGCGATGAACGGAAAGAACAACGCATGAGCCAACGGGGCTACGTTGAACAGCAGACCGCGAAAAACCTCTGAATTACCAAATAGAAGGACATCCTCTGCCGATAGCCGAAGCGTCGGGTCTGGGAAAAAGCCCAAGAAACTGTTCTCACGAAGGCTACAGAACCACATCGGGAAAGAATTAAGCTGCAATACCACCATGCACGCATAAATTACCAGGATTAAGGCGTACGTCCATTTGCTCACATGCTTCAATTCTGAATGAAGGAATCTTCTAGTCTGACGAGCCATTGAGCACACCCCCAGCACGAAAGCTCACCAGAGCGTAAATCAATACCGATAGGCAGCTGGCTGCCGCGCCATACCCCAGAAGCGTCAGCTGCCCCATATCGCTATACCCAAGGGCACATCCGACTCCAAGGTACGGCCCCGGAAGAAAGAAGATCCATCGCAAGGACGGTATGGGCGTCTGAAGGTAAGTTCCGTAGAGCGTCAAGCTCATGACAAATCCAATAATTATCGCAGCCCCGCTCAATACAGCGCTGCCTGTAATCCGATAGATGGTCGTCGTCTCCAACGCAACCGATATCACCAATACGGCGTTGACTATCAATGCGGGCAAAAATACAGTTAGCATGTCGTGCGAGTAGTTATGCCCTCCACGTGTTATCGCTATTGCAAAAAGAAGAAGGCAAAGCGCACTATATGCTGCGCCAATTATTAAAGCAGACGAAAGCACATGTGCTAGGACCCCATTAAAGCGGGTAAGACCTCTTGCTGAAGAAATTCGGTGTCCCTCTTCATAGCCGCGCTCCTGTAAAATCGCCAGGCAAACGATGAGCGGAACGAACAGAGACGTGCCGGCAAAAGCACTGCGCACAAGGGACTCATCGGGTGCAGAAGGATCGATTACATTCCAGCAGAAACCAATATCCTCCCCAAAAACGCTATTGCCAAAGGCGAGCAACGTTGTTCCGTTTTTTAGAAAGACACCGAAGAGAAGGCCGAACGCCAGAATAAGCGCAAGACCAAACTTCGCCGGAAACATCCTGTGCAAACGCATCATATCTGCCTTTATGGGATGGATCGCCCGCTTCATAGCGAGACCGCCTTCATCAAGCGCCTGTAATACTCTTTTAGGGACGACGCCTCATCCCTTATGACGTCCATCGATTCCTTTTTCAGCAGTTCGCCGTCATGAATAAACACGCAACTTGTTGCAACTGATGCCAACTCATCCAAATCATGGCTAGAGATGAGCATGGTCTTACCCTGTTCTCGATTCAATCGACCGATAAGGGCCCATATACTCTCGATGCCCAGCGGGTCCAAACCGTTTGCTGGCTCATCAAAAATAAGCAGGTCAGTGTCACCCAACAAAGCCGTAGCTATATCCAGCCGCCGTTTCATTCCCAGAGAAAAACTGCTTACGCTCTTTTTCTCTTCGACGTCCAGTCCAACTAGACTCAAAACGCGAGGAACCTCACGTTTCTCATCAAGCCCCCATTCCGCACATCGGATCCGAAGATTCTCAACCGCACTGAGGGACTGGTATGCTCCGCTGGAATCTGGCACATAGCCGACACGCGTCCGCATCAGGCTAAGCTCTCTCTTTGATTTGCCTCCAAAGAGCTCCACGCTCCCCGACGATGGCTCGCAGAGGCCCAAGACGATTTTAATAAGCGTGCTTTTGCCCGCACCGTTTGCACCGACAAGGGCACAGAGCTCAGACTGATGCACCTCGAAGGAAACGTCATGCAAAACGCGCCGTTTCCCGTAGCGCTTTGACACCTTTGATAGCTTTATCGCTGATGCGTTCATTGGCCTCCCGTTCTGCTTGATAGCAAAACCGCTCATATCGTTCCTTCTTTTCTTTATCGTTTTTCATAGTTGTTATTGTTTTTCGATAACTCATATTTGTCAAGATAATTAATAAAGAAGGACCCGTGTTAGACACGGGTCCCGTTACACTGATATTTCGTTATAGCTGTTCGCTCTATGCTACTCGTCGCTCAAATCTACAGCGAAGACTGATGTCGGAAGCGACGCCTCATTGCCTCCACCATTCCGCATCTGCCTCACGACATTTTTTGCACGCTCAACAATAAGCTCCTCAAGCTCTTTCTCACTCACGCGCTGAATAATATCTCCCGGTTGACAATCAAGCTCATCACAGATTTCGAGAAGCGTCTTAAGGCGAATAGCTTTAATTTTTCCGTTTCTTAGCTTAGAAATATTAGCCGGAGTATGCCCCGTGGCACGAATCAGATCAGCACTGGTCTTTCCGGTCTTAAGTAGCTGCGTCTCAAGCTCGATGATGAGATAGCTCATGCTTCCTCCTACACAAGCTCGTCAGACTGCTCTTGGAGCAGCGAGGCATAACTCCAGATCACCGAGATACACAGACAGACAGCCGCGCCGATAAGCGACCCCGCATCAAAGGCAACGCCCTGGCAAATCTCAATAACGAAGGAATGAGGCACGACGTAAAGCTCCAGCCCACCAATGGTAAGATTGACCGATCCGTAGGCACCAATAAGCGAAACCGCGGCGTTAACAGCAAAGGCAAGCGCAAGAACACGGATAAGCCGCACATGCGTCTTGGTAAAGGGCGAGACGCCTCGCGAGATGTTACGGCTGATTCCACACAGAACGACAAGCGAAATACCCACGACGAGTGCCAGGCACAGTCCGCTTGGGATAACGATGCACCCGCCATCGAGAAGCGTCACGACGCCGAAAGAATCGACAGAGGTAACGTTTGCAACCGCATACCAGATCACGTAAACAACCAACGCGGCAAAAGCGACGAGCATCCCTGCAAAAACGGCTGCCATGCAAAAGCCAAGCTTCCTGATATTTTCGCCCGCTTTGGCCATACGCTGAACGCTGTTAGACATACACTCACCCTCATCGACTCTATCGTTATTCGAACAGTTTATCGAACAACGATATTGATTGCATGCGGAAAGCCCCGCCAGTGCGCATAGGCCATTTACTAACCCGGAGGGGTGAGCGTGGATTTTTGGACACATATCGAACGAGAGTGGATAATCTCCCACTTTGAGGCCGCCGCCGGGCCTAAAACGGGAGATTATCCACTCTCATAGTCATCAAGGCCCGCAAGCTCTTATTCAGCCGCCTCGCGCAGGGCCGACATCGTAGCCGCATATTGCTGCTGCAGTGCATGCATTCCCTCGCGAGCACCGTCAACGGCATCGGCGCCGCGCAACGCCTCGGTCACCACGACCGCCGGCTCGTACAGATTATCGAATCCCAGGTTCTGGCTCACGCCCTTGAGCGTGTGCGCTGCCATAAACGCACCTTCGGCGTCTCCCGCCGCCATGGCGGCCTCCAGCTTGTCCATGCTCTCGTCATCCAAAAACTTGAGGGCAAAGCGGGCAAGCATTTCCTCGCCCATCAGCCGAGCGCACGCGTCTTCATAATTAGCGCCGATCTTCTCATACGCCTCACGCATGGAAATCATGGGTTAAAAACTCCTTTGTTCAAACTAAATCGTGGGAAACGCGACGACATCGGCGGGGCGTGCCAACGTCTCGGCAATTTGGTCTTGCACCTCGAGCAAACAGTCGAGCAGCAACGGGTTAAAGGTGCCGCACTTACCGTCCAGAATCATCTTGATCGCTTCCTCGTGCGGGATAGCGTCCTTGTACACGCGCACGCTCGTCAGGGCATCGTACACGTCGGCCACCGAAACCACCTGTGCGGCAATGGGAATTTCGTCGCCCTTAAGGCCATCGGGATAACCCTTGCCGTCCCAGCGCTCGTGGTGCCAACGCGCGATCTGGTACGCATATTCCATAAGCGCATTGCCGGCGTGATGGCTACCCAGCTCACGCAGCATGTCGGCGCCGATCGTGGTATGCGTCTTCATAATCTCGAACTCCTCGGGCGTAAGGCGTCCGGGCTTGTTGAGAATCGCATCGTCAATCGACATCTTGCCGATATCGTGCAGCGCCGAAGCCAGGGCGATCGTGGAGCGTTCCTCATTGTCGAGGGAGATCGTGTCGCTACGCCGGACCAGACAGCCAAGCAGCAGCTCGGTCAGCTTCTCGATATTCGTAACGTGCCTGCCGCTCTCGCCGTTGCGAAGCTCCATGACGCCGGCCATGATGTCGATGAGCATGCGACTGTTCTTAACACGCTCGTTGTACTGCTGGGACAGCAAGCTCGTCAGGCGGCGCTGCTTGGCGTATAGGCGGATGGTGTTGCTTACACGACGGCGCACGACACGGGAGTCAAACGGGCGGTTGATATAGTCCGAGGCGCCCAGCTCGTACGCGCGCAGAACCACATCGTCGGAATCTTCGCTCGAGATCATGATGACAGGCAGATTGTCAGTAGCCGATCGGTGCGATAGATCGGCCAGCACCTCAAAGCCGCTCATGCCCGGCATGACAATGCCCAGCAGCACGAGCGACAACTCATCGCCATAGCGGTCGACCATGTCGCGCGCCGTACGACCGTTATCAGCCTCGAGGATGCAATACTCATCCTTGAGCATCTCGTTGAGAATGGCTCGGTTCATCTCGGAGTCATCGACAATAAGCACCAAAGGCTTTTCGCTTTGGAAGGCCTCGATGGAATCGGCATCAGTCACGACCGTACCGGCTTTTGCCTTAGCGCGGCTCAATAACTGGACGGCGCGGCCAACGCCCTCATCGACCGTCTCGCCATGAATGAGAACGCCACCAACACATGCCGTCAAGCTCACGTACTCATGGCCCGGAATAATCGTGGAACGAACGGCATCGGATACCTGATGCAGGCGACGGGTGAAGTCATCGGAGGGAATATTGGGCATGACAACCACAAACTTGTCGCAGCCATAGCGCACAAGCTCGTCAGTCGAACGAATTCCGCTGCGTATGGCTGTCGCCACAGCACCGAGTGCAAGGTCGCCGGCATGATGGCCGCAGGTATCGTTGAAGACCCTAAAATCATCAAGGTCGATCATCGCAACGCCGGCATTCATGCGGGCGCTACGGAGCTTTTCCTCGTAATATCGGCGATTGCGCACGCCCGTCAGCACGTCGGTGTAGACAAGGTCCTCTTCTGTGGCCTCTTGCTCATCAATCGGACGCACCATCAGCAAGACGTGAGGCTCACCCTCGACCTTTAGAGGGCGCAGACGGGCGCGGTACTCAACACCATCGTTGAGCAGTTGCTCCGACACCTCACCCGAATCTGCCAAGGCCTCAAGACTCGACTGACGCAGACAAGGGCAGCGATCGCCGGCGAGCAAGCAGTTAGGCTCGCTCTTAATCTGATCGGCCGACAGCAAACGTACCACGGGGTAGGTCTTCGCGACGCGGGCGACCTCAGCGGCAGCCTCCTCGTCGGTTAGATTGGCCTCGTGATTATTGAGCATATGGGGCCCTTTCGATAGCTTCGCATAGTAGCGGTGGGTTCCAAATGTTACAAGGGTAACACCTTGCCGATGCAGGTAAGCACGTGAATGCCGTTACATTTTTATGAGTTGGCAGACGGCGCAATTGGAGCCGCAAACGTAAGGTTTTGAGCACATTTGTTAACACAGCCGAAACGTTTGCGGGTGAAGCCTGTTTTGGCTATTGCGGGTGTTAGAGCCCCAGGATACCACGGACAGTCTGAGCAGCCGCTGCCGGGCGATCGCGCAGGC
>CABUQY010000012.1 GCA_902493915.1 uncultured Collinsella sp. | reverse complement strand
TAGCTCAGTTGGTAGAGCAGAGGACTGAAAATCCTCGTGTCAGGGGTTCGATTCCCTTCCCCGCCACCTTGAATTGACTAGGACCTCTGTAAAGGGGTCCTTTTCTTTTATGCAGCCCCCACATGGAATCGAACCCCGTGAGGGCGCGGGGCTGAGTAAACGCGTAAGCGTTTGCCAGCGCAGCTCGCAAGGCGCGTAAGCGCCGCAGCGGTCCGTCCGCGCAGCGCGCGGACGCGATTCCCTTCCCCGCCACCTTGAATTGACTAGGACCTCTGCAAAGGGGTCCTTTTCTTTTATCGAGGACTCTGCGGAAATTGCGTCCCAGATCCCGCGCTCATAACAGGATGCATTTTCCGGCCGCCTACTTCCGGCGCATATGTACATCTCGGCGCGCCATCTCGGGCCCGCCCAGATATTCCTCCCGCTTTTGCGCCACTTTACAGACCGTTCGGTCGTCTGTCCGCACGCGCGGGTATACTCAAAACGATACTTTTCCTGTGCAATACGATGCAGGCTCGGCCTGCACGATCCGAAGGGGGCAGTGATGGAGAGGATACTCGGCGTTAATCTCTCTGGCTGGTTTATTCCCGAGCCTTGGGTGACCCCGTCGCTATACGCGGCGACCGGTGCATCCAACGCGGCCGAGCTGCAGGAGGCCATGGGCACCGCCGCCTATAACGAGCGCATGCGCCGTCATTACGAGACGTTTGTGAGCGAGGACGATTTCCGTCGCATGGCGCAGATCGGTCTCAATGCCGTGCGTCTGCCGGTGCCCTGGTATGCCTTTGGCTCGCAGGAGTCCGATGCGTCCTACATCTCGGTTGTCGACTACATTGACCGTGCGATTGAGTGGGCTGCCAAGTACGACATCCGCGTGCTGCTTGATCTGGCAACTGTGCCCGGTGGCCAGGGCGATTCCAATGATTCGCCCGCCACGCCAGAGGCTGTTGCCGAGTGGCATTCGTCCACCAACGGTCGTCATGTCGCGCTCGACGTGCTCGAGCGTCTGGCCGATCGCTACGGCGAGGCCGAGAGCCTGCTGGGCATTGAACTGCTGGATACGCCGCAGATGAGTGTCCGCAAGAGCCTCTTCACCATGACGGATGGCATTCCGGCGCACTACCTGCGCAACTTCTATCGCGATGCCTATGAGCTCGTCCGTTCATATATGCCCGAGGATAAGATCGTCGTCTTCTCGTCGTCGGGGCATCCCAGCGAGTGGAAGCATTTTATGCGCGGCGCCAAGTACAAGAACGTCTACATGGACCTTCACCTGTACCATTACCGCGACGAATATGCGCTCGATATCACGAGCCCCCGCGGGCTGACGACGGCGATTTCGCGCAACAAGCGCGAGCTCAAAGAAGCGATTTCGACTGGGTTCCCCGTGCTGGTGGGCGAATGGTCGGGCGCGGCGATCTTTGCCAACTCGTCGGTTACGCCCGAGGGCCGCAATGCCTACGAGCGCGTGTTTATCGCCAACCAACTGGCTTCGTTTGCGCCGGCTGCCGGTTGGTTCTTCCAAACGTGGAAGACCGAGAAGCGCATTGCAGCATGGGACGCCCGCGCGGCGCTCGGTACGCTCGAGCGCGGCATGATTGAATAGGTTGATATGACGCAAAACAGCGCCCATACGGGCAAACTCTATGTGGTCGGCACGCCCATCGGCAACTTGGGCGACCTGTCCCCGCGCGTTGGCGAGGCCTTTGCCGCTGCCGATGTCATCTGCTGCGAAGACACGCGTGTGACGTCAAAGCTGCTGATGCACCTGGGCATTTCCAAGCCGCTTGTCCGTTGCGACGAGAATGTGATCGCCAGCCGCGCCGCCGGCCTGGTCGACCGTCTGCTGGCGGGGGAGACCCTCGCCTTTGCCTCGGACGCCGGCATGCCGAGCGTGTCCGATCCCGGCCAGGCGCTGGTCGAGGCGGCACGTGAGGCCGATGTGCCCGTAGAAGTTATTCCCGGGCCCTCCGCTTGCGTCACGGCGCTCGTTTCGTCCGGCATTCCCTGTGAGCATTTTTTCTTTGAGGGCTTTTTGGGCCGAAAGCACGGCGACCGCGTGCGTCGTTTGCAGCGCCTTGCCGTGGTTCCCGGCGCACTCATCTTCTACGAGTCTCCACATCGCATCGTGGCGACGCTCGAGGCCGTGGCAGAGGTTTTTCCCCAGCGTGAGGTTGCCGTCTGCCGCGAGCTCACCAAGCTGCACGAGGAGGTCTTGCGCGGGCCCGCCGCCCAGCTCGCCGAGGAGCTGCGTGCTCGCGGCGAGGTAAAGGGCGAGATTGCGCTGGTCATCGCGCCGCCGAGCGAGGATGAGGAGGCCGGTGCCGTGCCGGTTGGCGCCGCGGCAACGGATCACGACGAGGCCCTGCGCGAGGATATCCGCGCCGCGCTCGAGGAGGGGGAGCCCGCGTCTGCGGTGGCCAAGCGCCTGTCTCAGAAGTATTCGCGCCGCAAGCGCGATGTCTATGCCATGGTGCTCGATATGCAATAGATGGAGGATATCCAGCCCTTGCGCTAGAATCATCCTCTGTATGCAACGTTTTTCTGGAGGACAAACCCCATGGATCAAAGCAAGCCTTCGTTCTTTATCACGACGCCCATCTACTACGTCAACGCCGATCCGCACCTGGGCACGGCTTATTCCACCATCATCGCCGACGTTCAGGCCCGTTATCGTCGCTCCGCCGGCTATAACGTCAAGTTCCTGACCGGCATGGACGAGCACGGCGAGAAGGTCGCCGAGGCCGCAGCCAAGCATGGCATGACGCCGCAGGAGTGGACCGACAGCCAGGCCCCGCACTTCAAGGAGCTTTGGAGCAAGCTCGAGATTTCCAACGACGACTTCATCCGCACCACCGAGCCGCGCCAGCATCATGCCGTGCAGTACCTGTGGGAGCGCATGAAGGAGTCCGGTTACCTGTATAAGGGCAGCTACGACGGCTGGTATTGCGTGCCTGATGAGACCTACTTCACCGATACACAGGTCCAGAAGGGCGACGAGGAGTACGGCAGCGTCGGCCAGCACCTGTGCCCCGACTGCCACCGTCCGCTTGAGCGCGTGCAGGAGGAGTCCTACTTCTTTAAGCTTTCCGCCTTCCAGGACAAGCTGCTCAAGCTCTATGACGAGCACCCCGACTTTGTCGAGCCTGCGTTCCGCATGAACGAGGTTCGCAGCTTTGTCGAGGGCGGCCTTAACGACCTATCCGTGAGCCGCACGAGCTTCGACTGGGGCATTCAGGTCCCGTTTGACGAGGGTCACGTGACCTACGTGTGGTTCGATGCACTGCTCAACTATATGACGGCCGTCGGCTACGGTGTCGACACCGACGAGGCGCGTGCCGAGCTGGCCTATCGCTGGCCCGCACAGTTCCACATCGTGGGTAAGGACATCATCCGCTTCCACTGCGTCATTTGGCCCGCCATGCTCATGGCCATCGGCGAGGCCCTGCCCGAGCACGTCTTTGCCCACGGCTTCCTGACCGTGCGCAATGCCGAGACCGGCAAGGCCGAGAAGATGTCCAAGAGCCGCGGCAACGCCATCGCTCCGCAGGACGTTATCGACATGCTGGGCGTCGAGGGCTATCGCTACTACTTCATGACCGACGTCGTTCCCGGTACCGACGGCGCCATCAGCTTCGATCGCATGGAGCAGGTCTACAACGCCGACCTGGCCAACAGCTGGGGCAATCTGATTTCGCGTTCGCTCAACATGAGCGCAAAGTACTTTGACGGTTGCGCCCCGGCTAAACCGGCGTCTGCCGACGCGTTCGACAACCCGCTGGCAAAGATTGCCGATGGTCTGGTCGAGCGCTACATGACCAAGATGGACGTGCTCGATTACGGTGGAGCTAAGGACGAGGTCATGGAGCTCATCCACGCCGCCAACCACTACATCGAGGACTCCGAGCCCTGGGCGCTTGCCAAGGACGAGGCCAAGGCTGACGAACTGGCATTTGTGATCTACAACCTGCTCGAGGCCATCCGCATTGCTGCTCACCTGCTGATGCCGCTCATGCCCCAGACTTCTGTCGAGGCTCTGCGCCGTCTGTCCTGTGAGGGCGAGGCCGCGAGCGACGACCTCAAGGGCATTTGCACTTGGGGCCTGCTTGCCGGCGGTCAGCCCGTCGAGAAGGGCGATCCGCTGTTCCCGCGTCTGGGCTAAGACGCCGCGCGCCATATCGGCAATTTGCTGTTTAGATGTAAGGGCATGGCCGCAACGGTCCATGCCCTTTTGCTTTACGATGCAGCCACCATGTTAAGGAGGCAACCATGACAACTTCGCCTTTGGCAAACCCCACGGCAACCAGGGAGCTGCTGGAGGAGTTTGGCCTTGCGACCAAGCATCGCTTGGGCCAGAACTTCCTAATTGACAACCATGTGATCGAGCGTATTTGCGAGCTTGCCGAGCTTGCGGGCGATGAGCGCGTGCTCGAGGTTGGCCCAGGTGTTGGCACGCTCGCGCTTGCGCTGCTGCAGGAGGCATCGTGCGTCACGTCGATCGAGGCCGATCCCGAGCTCGAGCCGGTGCTCGATGCCCATGCCGCTGACTATGCCAACTTCCGTTTTATCATGGGCGACGCGCTCAAGGTGGGCCCGGAGCAGATTGAGCAGGCTGCGGGCGGTGAGCCGACGGTGTTTGTCGCGAACCTGCCCTATAACGTGGCGGCGACGATCATTTTGCAATTTTTCCAGACGATGCCGGCGCTCAAGCGTGCCGTCGTCATGGTGCAAAAGGAGGTTGCCGATCGCATTGCCGCAGTGTCGGGCAACAAGACCTATGGCGGCTATACGGCAAAGCTCGGCCTGTATGCGCAGGTGACGGGCCGCTTTGAGGTGCCGCCGCGCTGCTTTATGCCGGCGCCGCACGTGGACTCGGCCGTCGTGCGTATCGACCGTGTTGACGGTGTGGTGCCCGAAGGACTCGATCGCGAATTTGTGGCCCGCGTGATTGATGCTGCATTTGCCCAGCGTCGCAAGACCATCCGCAATTCCATGAGCGCCAACGGCTTTGCCAAAGACGTGCTCGATGCCGCCTTTGAGGCTTGCGGTATCGCACCCACCACGCGCGCCGAGACGCTTGACGTTGCCGACTTTGTCCGTCTGGCCCAGGAGCTAATCCATGATGCCTAATGCCGAACGTGTGACGTTTACCAAGAAAAAGAAGACGGTTGCTTGTCCCGTGCCCTTGGCACCGCTTGCCGACACGCATGCGCATCTACTTTCGTTCTGGGGCAAGGATGTGCCTGAGACGCTCGTGCGTGCCAAGGCGGCAGGCGTCGACCTGTTGGTGACGATGCTCGACCCCATCGCTGACAAACGCAGCGTGACGGACTATAGCGACTGGCTCGTGCGCGAAATTCTGCCGATGCAGGATATCCCGCAGATCAAGTATCTTGCCGGCGTGCATCCGTATGGCGCACCGGACTATACCGACGACGTTCACGCACAGGTCGTTGCCGCGCTCGATGATTCCTTATGCGCCGGTATTGGCGAAATCGGCCTGGACTACCACATGGACTATGACGACGATATCGCGCCGGCACCCCATAACGTGCAGATTGACTGCATGGCGCGTCAGCTCGAGCTTGCCGTGTGCCGTAACGTGCCGGTGGAGCTGCATCTGCGCCACGAGGACACGGACCATGAGCGCACCTCGCACGTTGATGCGTACAACGTGCTTCGTGAGGTGGGCGTGCCCCAGGCCGGTTGTGTGCTGCACTGCTTTGGCGAGGACCGCGCCACGATGGAGCGCTTTGTGGAGCTGGGCTGCTATATCGCCTATGGTGGTGCGGCCACCTTTAAGCGCAACGACGACGTGCGCGAGGCATTTGCGGCAACCCCACTCGATCGAATTTTGTTCGAGACGGATTGCCCGTATATGGCTCCGGAGCCCATCCGCGGTCTTGAATGCGAGCCCGCAATGATCTCCATTACGGCAAACGCGCTGGTTAACGACCGTGTCGATCGCACTGGTGAGGACGCCGAAACAATCGCGCAAGCCGCTTGGGAGAATGCCTGCAAACTTTTTCAAAAATAGTTCTTGCGTTCGTGGTGGCGCTCCGTTATTCTAATTCCTGCACGCGGGCGTGGCGGAATTGGCAGACGCGTACGGTTCAGGTCCGTATGGGGGCAACCCCATGAAGGTTCAAGTCCTTTCGCCCGCACCATTGATTGAAAGAGCTCCCAGCAATGGGAGCTTTTTTGTTATGGGCCGTTTTGGCAGATTTGACATATCGATTTCGCGCGGTAGATGTCCCTGTGGTCAAAAAGTGGCAAATATGAGTACTGACATGAAAATAGAGACATTTCATGAAGCTATTTTTGCTCATTTTGCGCAACAGATGTACGCTAATTTGGCTCAACCTTGAGACAAAATGAAGTAATTTCGATAGACCTCGGGTTCAACGAGGCGATTTTGACCCAAATACGCTGTTACTAAACTGGTAACAGTACTCATATTTGGCCTTTTTTGACCACGGGTCCTCTTGTTGGTGTCACACAGCTGCTTCGTGCGGGTATCCTAATGCCAACGTGTGCCTATCAGAGGAGAGACCATGCTGTTGTCCGGTATCATCGCTGCCCTTACCAGCCTTTTGATTCCCATCATCATTCTGTTGCTGCTGCTTCCCAACGCCTGCTACGTCGTTGAACAGCAGCATGCCGTGATCATCGAGCGTCTGGGCAAGTTTAACCGCATCGTCAACGCGGGCTTCCACATGAAGGTGCCCGTGATCGACCGCAAGGCCGCCACGGTGAGTCTGCGAACCATGAAAAACGGTTTTGGCATCGACGTTAAGACCCAGGACAACGTGACCATCGGCCTTGAGGTCTCTGCTCAGTACCACGTGAGCTATGACATGGGCGCCGGCCCGGCAGATTCGGGCATCTACAAGAGCTACTATATGCTGCAGGAGCCCGTCGACCAGATGCGTGACTTCATCACCGACGCCCTGCGCTCTTCGATTCCCGTCTACACACTCGATGAGGTCTTTGCCAAGAAGGACGACATCGCCAAGGATGTCAACGCTACCGTTTCCGAGCAGATGGCCGCCTACGGCTTCACCCTCGTGTCGACGCTCATCACCAAAATCGCACTGCCGACCGAGGTTGAGAACTCCATGAACGACATCAACGCCGCCCAGCGCAAGCGCGCTGCGGCACAGGAGCTCGCTGAGGCAGACCGCATCAAGCGCGTCACCGAGGCGACCGCCGAGGCTGAGGCTATGGAAAAGGCGGGCGAGGGCATCGCCAACCAGCGCAAGGCCATCGCGCTGGGTATCAAAGATTCGCTCGAGATCATCCAGGAGACGGGTGTCGGCAATGACGAGGCCAACCAGCTGTTCATGTTTACGCAGTGGTCCGAGATGATGACGGAGTTCGCCCGTACGGGCAAAAACTCGACGGTCGTTCTGCCGAGCAACTTTTCGCAGTCGGCCTCGATGTTCGAGCAGATGCTTGCAGCCGGCAAGGTTCAAAACGATTCGAAGGAGTAGGCGCGCGTGAAATATACCGTTGTTTGCGTCGGCAAGCTCAAGGAGCGCTTTTGGAAGGACGCGTGCGCCGAATACACCAAGCGCCTAGGCGCCTATGCCAAGGTGGATATGCGCGAGGTGGCCGACATCGACCCTGCCAAGGCGGGTGGCGTGGACGCCGCGTGCGACAAGGAGGGAGCGGCGATTCTTGCCGCCCTGCCGCCGAGGGCACATGTGATCCTGCTGGCCATCGAGGGCAAGGAGCGCTCGAGCGAGGAGTTCTCGGCGCGGCTCGACGACCTCATGCTGCGAGGCAGCAGCGATATCGCTTTTGTGATCGGTGGTTCGGACGGCGTGAGTGATGCCGTGCGCGCACGCGCTGACGAAATGCTCAGCTTTGGACGCATTACCTTGCCGCACAACCTGGCGCGCGTGGTGCTGCTGGAGCAGATCTACCGTGCCTGCAAGATCAGCCGTGGTGAGCCGTATCACAAATAGGTCGGCAATACGAAACAATGTCGTGGGACAATAGCTTCGTTTTGAGGAACGTGTCTGAGAGGACTCTGTGATATGAAGATCGGATTTGTCGGTTTTGGCAATATGGCGAGCGCTATGGCCGATGGCTGGATCGCTGCCGGCGTGGCCGCGAGTGACATGTGCGCCTGCGCGGGCCGCTACGACGCCTTGGTTGAGCGCTGTGAGGCGCGCGGGATGGTCGCCTGCCGTGATGCGGCAGAGGTTGTCGCCGCGTCCGATATCGTGGTCGCTGCGGTCAAGCCGTACATGATCGAGAAGGTCTTCGCTCCGCTCAAGGACGCCCTTGTCAAAAAAGTCATCCTTTCGGTCGCCTGGACCTGGGACAGCGCCAAGTGGGAGCAGGTTCTTCCTGGCATCGCGCACATCTCGACGGTGCCAAACACGCCGGTTTCGGTGGGCGAGGGCGTCATAGCCTGCGAGAAGTCCTCTACACTTGACGATGAGCAGCGCGCGGCGGCGCTCGACCTGCTCGACAAGCTCGGCACGGTGGTCGAGCTCGATTCGAGTCTGCTGTTTGTGGGCGGTACCGTGGGCGGTTGCGCGCCGGCGTTTGTCGCCATGGCGATTGAGGCGCTGGGTGACGCGGCCGTCAAGCACGGTATTCCGCGTGCTGACGCCTATCGCATCGTGAGCCAGATGGTGCTGGGCACGGCAAAGCTGCAGCTGGCAACCGGCCAGCATCCCGCCGCAATGAAGGACGCCGTGTGCTCGCCCGGTGGTGCCACCATCAAGGGCGTCATCGCGCTCGAGGATGCCGGCATGCGCAGCGCCCTGGTCAAGGCCATTGACGCCACCCTCCAGTAAAACCGACTAAAAAGGGACAGGTTTATTTTGGCGGGTTTTTCCTGCGGTTTTGTCCCTTTAGCAAAAAGCGCCCCGCAACTGGCTCAATTCCAGTTGCGGGGCGCCTGCATTTGCCCAGATAAAACCGACCAAAATAAACCTGTCCCTTTTTGGCAGGTTAGTCCCAGAAGCTGTCTTCCTCGTCCTCGGACTTGGGTCCACGGTCGACGTACATCTTATGGGTGCGCTTCTCCATTACAAAGGCAAGAATCGCAAACAGCAGGATGCCGCCGGCGAAAAGGATGGCAAAACCGGTGCGGGTGCCAAACAAAAAGGAAAAAACTGCGTCCATTGGGTGCCTTCTTGCGTAGTTGAGTTGGGTCGTAAACGCTCATAAGTATATACTTGCCCATACATGTACAAGGTTGCAACCTAAATGGAATGTATATCGCCGGAGGATCTAATGCTTGATATCAAGTTTGTTCGCGAGAACCCCGATGCCATCGACACCGCCATGGCTAATCGCCAGACGTCCTGGGATCGCGAGAAGTTCTTTGAGCTCGATGACGAGCGTCGTGCCGTCATCACCGAGGTCGAGGAGCTCCAGGCCACGCGTAACGCCGAGTCCAAGAAGATCGGCGCCCTGATGAAGGAGGGCAAGAAGGACGAGGCCGAGGCTGCCAAGGAGGCCGTGCGCGCCGTCAACGAGAAGATCGATGGCCTGGCCGAGCGCCGTACCGCCCTCGAGCAGGAGCAGTACGACTTTATGGCTCACCTGCCCAACATCCCGTGCGAGGCCACCCCGTACGGTAAGGACGAGGACGAGAACATCGAGCGTCGCCGTTGGGGCACCCCGCGCGAGTTCGACTTCGACTTTAAGCCGCACTGGGATCTGGGCACCGATCTGGACATCCTCGACTTCGAGCGCGGCAACAAGCTCTCCGGCAGCCGCTTCACCGTTCTCGGTGGCGCCGGCGCCCGCCTGGAGCGCGCCCTCATCAACTTCTTCCTGGACACGCACACCAGCCGTGGCTTTAAGGAGTGGTGGCCGCCCATCGTCGTCAAGCGTCAGACCATGTTCGGCACGGGCCAGCTGCCTAAGTTCGAGGACGACGCCTATCACGTCTCGGGCGACAACTTCCTGATCCCTACCGCCGAGGTCGTGCTCACCAACCTGCACGCCGGTGAGGTCCTGGACGCCGATACCCTGCCGCGCCGCTACACCGCCTTCACCCCTTGCTTCCGCGAGGAGGCCGGCTCCGCCGGTCGCGACACCCGCGGCATCATCCGCCAGCACGAGTTCGACAAGGTCGAGATGGTCAAGTTCGCCAAGCCGGAGGAGTCCGACGAGGAGCTTGAGAGCATGACCGCCGAGGCCGAGTACCTGCTCCAGCAGCTGGGCCTTCCGTATCGCGTGATTAGCCTGTGCACCGGCGACCTGGGCTTCTCTGCCCGTCAGACCTACGATGTCGAGGTTTGGCTGCCGAGCTACAACGCCTACAAGGAGATCAGCTCCTGCTCCAACTGCGGCGACTTCCAGGCTCGCCGCGCCAACATCAAGTATCGCGACCCCGAGAACTTCAAGGGTTCGCGCTACCTGCACACCCTCAACGGTTCCGGTCTGCCGGCTGGCCGCACCATGGCCGCCATTCTGGAGAACTATCAGAACGCCGACGGCACCATCACAATCCCCGAGGTTCTGCGTCCCTACATGGGCGGCCTCGAGAAGATCGAGCCGGTCGCGTAACTTGCCTGCATAGGGGATATGCAAGGGCGCTCCTTCGGGGGCGCCCTATTTCGTGCGTAGGTCCATACCATGCCGTGCGGACAGCTCAATAGAAAACACACGAACAACTGTTCTGTATACAGCCATCTACCTGCTATGCTTTTGCTAAATAAGAGCGAGAGAAAGGGGACGCGATGGAGCTGTTTGATGATCGGGTGGTTTTGTTTGAGAGCGACGAGGGCGGGGAGTACCTGCTTGTAACGTGTGAGCCGTCTGGCATGGGTGGCCTGGTGCTTCGGCAGACGAGTGAGGGTCCGTTGACCCAATGGTGCTTTGAGGAGTCGCCGCATGTGGTCGAGACGTTTGTGGCGCACGAGGGGCTTGTGGCGCTGGAGCAATTCTATGGAGTTGGGACTTCCAACCAGGTCGCGCGCATGCTGAGTATCTCGTTTGCCGATTATGATTGTGCCCAGCGGGTGAGATCGCTCCTGAGGGAACTTGATGCCAAGTTCGACGTGATCGAAAAGCCAATCGATCGTACGGGGAACAGCGGTATATGCGGAGCAGCATGACAAAACTGCGTTCCACAAAAAAGTTTGAGATTGTGCTTGACTCCAATAAGCTAAAGTGGTTTTATATGTCTTGCGCTGCGGCGTTACCTCAGCTGGATAGAGGGTCTGACTACGAATCAGAACGTCATAGGTTCGAATCCTATACGCCGCACCAATTGAAATCGAAAGCCTCCGGCAACGGGGGCTTTTCTTTTACGTCGGCACTGCATGGATTCGAACCTCGGTCGAGGCGCGGGCGTAAAGAAAACGCGGAGCGTTTTAGCCCGCGGGCGAGCACGCTGGCAGGCGGGCGAAGCCGGTGCGGATCCGCGCAGCGGATGCGCGGAATCCTATACGCCGCATCAATCGAAATCGAAAGCCTCCGGCAACGGGGGCTTTTCTTTTATGGCAACACCGCATGGATTCGAACCTCGGTCGAGGCGCGAGCATCTTAATCATTACTTCGTAAAATTTTTCCAAATTGTCGCTTGACCCATCGAGGGGTCACGTGCATAATAATCCGTGCGTTGCGGCGTTACCTCAGCTGGATAGAGGGTCTGACTACGAATCAGAACGTCATAGGTTCGAATCCTATACGCCGCACCAATTGAGTTTTAAGCCTCCGGAAACGGGGGCTTTATTATATCGCGATGCGTCGAGGATCGCATCAAGTGATTAAAATGAGTAAAAATCAAATTCAATAACTTTTTTTGAAAAACGCTTGACGATTATTCAGTCCATGTGCATAATAATCAACAAGTCGCGGCGTTACCTCAGCTGGATAGAGGGTCTGACTACGAATCAGAACGTCATAGGTTCGAATCCTATACGCCGCACCATTTGAGATTAAAGCTCCCGGCAACGGGGGCTTTTCTTTTACGTAAACACTGCATGGATTCGAACCTCGGTCGAGGCGCGGGCGTGAAGAAAACGCGGAGCGTTTTAGCCCGCGGGCGAGCGCGCCGGCAGGCGGGCGAAGCCGGTGCGGATCCGCGCAGCGGATGCGCGGAATCCTATACGCCGCACCAATTGAACTTGAAGCCTCCGGCAACGGGGGCTTTTCTTTTACGTAAGCACCGCATGGATTCGAACCTCGGTCGAGGCGCGGGCGTAAAGCGGACTATTTCCTGTCGACTCGTGTAAGATTTCGAGTAGGTGTCGCGGCCCATCCGTGACCACTCCTTCTTCAAGCGACCGATCAGGGTGATACTTCGTGGCAGAGCGTCCGACATACAAGCTCAGGTTTCTCGATCCCAAGAAGCGCTTTCCGGCGATGCCCGAGCAGCCTGCGGGGCGCTCATATGGCGTGGTCTGGAAACTCTTTGGCGAGGACCCGCATGAATCATGCTATGTCGTCGAATTCGTCGGCAAAAGCCATGTGTCGCTTTTGGGCTACGTGAGCGTTTCGGGTGAGGTCTATAAGGTGGACCGTCCCGTTAACGAAGTATCGCTGCCCGACGATCCCGACATGCAGCTGATTCTTGACGAGTCCGATTCCAACATCGGTGAGATTGCAGTCAGGGGTACCGATGGGACGATGCGCTCCCGGGCGCGAGTCATCGGCTCTCCCGAAGGCCCCATGCGCGAGCAGTCCGACCACGAGACATGGAATTCGACCCGCGCCCTTCCTTACGGCGAGTTCATGGCCTCGATGTTCTTGCGCTACGTGATATTTGCCAACTCCGAAAGCGCTATTGCGAACACGGCGGGCGTCGACGGTCTCGATGCGGACATGCAAAACGTTGTCGACAAAATAAAGCTCGTAAAGTTGCCCGAGCCGGTCGAGGTGTTTTTGGGCTTTAACACGGCACCGCTACCTGACGCTATCGAGACGCTGCTCTACCGTGTCGACCATGCCGAGAATCCGAGCGGTATCGAGCGTTATGCGGCCGCCCTTATGAGCGAGGTCGACTTGCCCCGACTGCGCACCATCGCCGCCAAGTCCGAGATGAGCCTGGCTCGCATCGATCGCTCAAAGCTTTTCTATCTCAATTTTGATCGTAGCCTGCTGGACCAGGGCGAGATTGACATGCTGCTTGCCATCGAGTGCCGTCTCAACCGCCTCTCCGGCATCCTCGAGCGCATCGGGGCCGGATTGGCCCCTGCGGCATCCTCGCCGAGCCTTGAGGGCTGCGCGCTCTTTGATGCGTGGCATATCGCCAAGACGACCAACGATGTTCCCCGACTGCTCGATACGACCTCGAGCGATAACCCGTGGGGCAAACCGGGTACGGTGGCTTGCCAGCCGGGCGGTGAGTGGGATGTGCGTACCCGCTTCGCGCGTATTGTCGAGGCGCTCAACGTGGTCACGCGGCTCGACTATACCTATCGGGCAAATGTTGCCGAGGGGATTATGCTCGTTCGGTTTGGGCACTCTGTCGTGAATGCCATGCCGCAACGTGAATACGACGCTCAAGATGACGCCTGGCGCGAGCTGGAAGAGGACACGCGTGCGATCTGGGCCGCGGAGCACGATGCGCGCGTGGCACTCACGCTTGCGGCAGCGTGTTTTGCCGCGGGCACCTGCATCACGCGCTGCTATGTGCAGATTGCTGCTCCCGACAGTGAGCAGGGCGAGCGCGTTGTCGCAACGTATTTCTTTGGGCGCGCGGCCTATCTGGCCGATTGCGTGCCTGTCGCCAAGGATCTTGAGAGCATGGACATGGACGATATGCCGTGCAAGCGTGTGCTTGAGGCGTATGAGTCAACCGCTCCGGAGACGATTGAGCCTGCGGAGGTTCATGCTCGTCCGCGTGATGACCATCGCACACTGCCGCCGGCGCTGCGCGATCTGCTGCTCGCCGATAAGGCTGACGAGTTGGAGGTCATGGAAGAGGACGATGACCCATACGTGGCCCGTGTTGTTGAATTGCGCGAGCAGGCAAAAGTCGACCGTACAGGTGCTTTTGAAGGCTTTTCCCGTCTTGTCGAGGAGTTGGAGGCTAAGTGCGCCGTCGCCGAGCTTTTGGCGACAGGTCCGGTTCAAACGCAGTTTTGCGATAACCAGCTGGTGCGCATGGTGCTACCGGTGTTGGAAGAAGACCGCTCTGTGCGAATCCTTCGTGCGCCCGATGCGCTGTACTTTGCCCAGCACGAGATCTGCAGCTTTTACGCCGAGCAAGAGGACTTTGAACGAGCGCTGCCCGAGGTGCGCCATCTTTACGATCTGGCGCGCTCGTCCATGCAATCGCACTTTGCGCTCATCAACGTGCTTGCGCGTCTGGAGCGCTTTGACGAGATTATCGAGGTGGCGCGCCACGGCCTACGTATTGCCAGCGATCGTTCTGCAATCGGCTACCTGTTCTATCGCTTGGCGTTTGCCTATTGGAATTGCGATCAGCTCGACCTGGCGCTGGCTTGTTACCGTCTCGTGCCGCGCGGCGAGGAGTCGGGCAGTAGCGCGCTGGAAGAAATGCAGGGCCTTATGAACGAGATGGGCGTTAGCGAGCCTCCGACGTTCGAGGAAGCGGGCGAGACTATCCGCAAGGCTGGACTTGAGTTGCCGCCAGTGTCCGCCGTGACGAATCAGCTGGCAGATGCCGCTGTGCAACTGGTCGACAACGGCTTCTTTTTCCTGGCACGCGGTTGCATCTTCCAAATGTGGCGCACCATGGGCAACGACGAGCTCGGCTCCCTCAACCGCTCGCTGGGGTAGGGGCGATATAGAGGGGCCGCACCGCGCTATTTGTATCGGCGCGGGCGGGAGGACCCGGCAGGATTGGTAAGGCATAAAGCCGCCGAGCCTGCTAAAACTGTTAAACTCTGCTAAAGTTGCTAAACTTTGTTAAAGTTGTTAAAACTAGCAGAGGAGGGCAGAATGACGAAAGCTGTTAACCCCTTTAAGCCAACGGCGGGCATGAATCCGCCTGAGCTTATCGGACGGGACACTGTTTTGGATGACTTTGCCGAGGCTCTTGAGAATGGTCCTGGTGCCCCCGATCGACTCATGCGCATCTCGGGCGTCCGAGGCACAGGTAAAACGGTGCTCCTTAATGCATTGGGTGACCTTGCACGCAAAAAAGGATTCGAGGTCGTTGACGTTGCCTCCAATGCTGGTTTTTGCAATAGAATCCTCGAGGCTCTGCAGCGAAACGTTCGTCTTGAATCAATCTCGATTTCCCCATCGATTTTAGGGGTCAGCCTTGGCTCCATGGAGATGTCGAAGTCGGCCTCTCATCTGGGCGAGGCGATGTACGATGCTGCGAAGCGCGGTGGTCTGCTCATTACGCTCGACGAGATCCAGGATGCCTCAACTGAGGAAATGCGCGAGCTAGGCAATGAGATGCAGCTCTTGATCCGCCAAGGAGCGAATGTCGCTTTCGCTTTCGCCGGGCTGCCGACATCGGTAGATGGCGTGGTGGTGGATGATACGTTGACGTTCCTTCAGCGAGCCAAACATGTTGAACTTACTCGGCTTTCCGATTTTGAAGTTGGCGGATCGTTTGAGGATACGATGAGACGAGCGGGCAAGGAGCTCGACAAAGGTGCCGCTGAGCTATTAACAAAAGCTTCGGCAGGCTATCCCTTTATGGTCCAGCTGGTCGGATATTACGCTTGGCAGGTTGCTGCGCGCAGTGGGGCGGAGAGCGTGAGCGAAGAGGCGGCTCGTAAGGGTATCCAGGCGGCTCTTGATAGCTTTAATGCTATGGTGATTGCCCCAGCGCTGCGCAGGGTGTCGGAACGGCAGTTTCAGTATCTCGCGGCGATGGCTCAATGCGAGGGCGTCGATATCGCCAACGGCGATATCGCCAAGAAGATGGGTTTGTCGGCGAACAAAGTTGGGTCATATCGCAAGCGTCTGATCGATGCGGGGTTGATTGAGCCCGCGGGCTATGGCCGTGTTTCGTTTGCAATTCCATACATGCGCGATTATCTGTTGGAGACCGTTCGAGAGGACTAATAAAGAATGGGCTGTCCGCGCTGTCGCTGGGGCCGTCCTTGTATCTTTGTCTCAACCTGTAACATCTGGAGGGGATTACGGCCTGCAGATGTTACAGGTTGAGATGATTGACTGAGACGTTTACTGGTAAAAGAGAGGTAAAAGAGGAAACGCCTCAAAATTCCCCTTGCCCAACTTCGGCTGTTTGGTTACTATAGAACGGCTGTTACGGAGAGCTGACCGAGAGGCCGAAGGTGCTCGCCTGCTAAGCGAGTATGCCCCAAAAGGGCATCTGGGGTTCGAATCCCCAGCTCTCCGCCAGTATGACTTTGAAGAAGGGTCCCATTTGGGGCCCTTTTTTATTATCAAGAATGGCAGCTGGGGATTAGAGTCCGAAAGGGCGTGAACATTAGGCAAACACGGGGCGCTTGAAAACGGGGAGACCCAGGCGTGCTCGTGCACCCCGGTGTGGGGTTCCGAGGGGATGGAGTAGAAATATGGTAAAGGTCGGGCTGCGTAAGCCGAATCTAAAGACATCACTCAAGGCAAGAACGACCGGCAGAGCGAAGCGCGCGGTAAAGCGGGCGATAATCCCCGGCTATGGTAAGAAGGGCATGGGGTGGATCAAAAATCCGAAGAAGGCTGCTTACAATGCCGTATACAGCAGAACGACCGTCGGAGTTGGGGATGTCGCTCGCGCCGTTGCTAAATCAGGCGCTCGGAGCTCGGCGTCAAGGACGTCCTCAATTACTGTTTCATCGCATGAAATTACACCTTTGGCGAAGCCTGAACAGAAATCTCTCACTCGAGAGATTACGTCGGTTGACAGGGCAAACAAGGCGCTTTTGCTATGCTTCCTTCTTGGGTGGTCGGGCGCTCATAGGGCGTATGCACGGATGTGGGGTAGCTTCTTTCTATATCTCTTTACCTTTGGCCTTTTTGGATTTGGTTGGCTGTTTGATATTGTGACACTACTGATGAGACGCTCCGAGCTAAGGCGTCTCGGCGACAGTGATCAGACTCAACAGCAAGCGCCATGTTCCGTTGATTCTACATTCGATCGAAATGTCGCCGACTCCGGAAATTGGGAACAGCGTGGAGATGGGGAGGCTGCGGCTCGGCTAGAGCTTCAACGTAAAAACCGTGCCTATATGGAAGAAAACGGCATCGACGTGGAGATGTTTACCGAGGAAAAGGTCGCGGCGGACGCCTTGCGAACCATTGAGTCGGTATGCCCGTGCATGCTTAGGTTTGACCGAGGCATGAGCGAAGAGGAGCCAAGCATCAGCTTTTGCTCTCCAACAAAGACGGGGAAGATGCCCAAGAATGTCGTCGAGGCCCGCATTTACCATCAGGACGTGAAGCTATTGATGGATTCCCACGGCTTCGAATTGCCGGAGTATGGTGACAGCATCAATGTCATGATTAGTTATCTAGCTGATGGGCGCATAAATAAAGTCGATATCCATGGGTTCCATAATGGCCGCTCCGTTAGTGTCTCCATTCGCAGGCGGAGCGACGATCTTGTTATGACGAGTGCGGGCACCATCGGAGAAACGGGTGCCTGGCAATCGCTGTGTCCTGGGGCAGACCCCTCAGCTGGGGACCTTTTCAGGGCCTTGACCAAGGAGGTCGAAAGGATCTACTAGCATGCCCGGTGGACCCGTTTTCAAGGTCCGAAAAGACACAGCGAAGGTAAACGGCTAGCAATGTCGCTTTGGTGATTCTGACGCATCCCGTTTAAGAGGTATTCAAAAAGAGGCGCCCGTTGGACGCCTCTCCAATCTCAAATGTAATGTTCCCCCAGCCCTACACCTCGGGCGCCTTGGCTACGGTCTCGCTCTCTGCCGTGAGTGGCCGGTTGTCGATGCGGCGGCCCAGGCGGTCGAGCTTCACGAGGAGCCATTCAATGGGATTCGGCCCTGTGCCTTCCTCGTCGGCAACCAGGTCCATGACGGCGACCTTGGTGCCGTCCTGCTTGAGCGTAACGCTGCCTACCTTGTCGCCAACATGCACCGTGCCCGAAAGATCGTCGTAGCTAACCTTTTCGGTCACCTCGCCGGCAAGGGAAAACACGGTCGCTTGCGCCGTAGGATCGGCGAGCGTGGCGTCGATCGTCTTATCCGTCCAGTCGGTTTGACTGATGCGCGCCATAAGCGGGTTGCCGTTGGCGGTCTTTTCCTGCGTGTTGGCGATTGCGACCGCCGCCTTGTGACCGTAGTACCAATTGGCAAGGGTTGCGGTATCGGTAAAGCGCTGGTCGGTGGTGGTGGAGTTCAAAACGACGGTGTAGATCTCGTCGCCGTCGCGGTTGTAGGCGCTCGTAAAGCAATAGCCCGCGTCGTCGGTGGTGCCGGTCTTGCCGCCGATGTTGCCATCTTGGCCCAGCAAATAGTTATGCGTGTCCATGGAATGCGAATGGTCGGTGCCGTCGGCGCCCGTGGCCTCGATCCAGGAATCCTCGCTCGCTACGACCTCGCGGATCGTGTCGTTTTTCATGGCCTCCTGCATCATCAGCGCTACGTCGTGTGCGGTTGAGTGCATATCGCCAGCCCACTCATCAAAGTCCAGACCATGCGGGTTTTCAAAAAGCGTACCGGTGCAGCCGAGCTTCTTAGCGCGCTCGTTCATGGCCTTCACAAATGTGGCCTCGGCGTCTTTGGTCTTAGGGTCGATCTTCTTGCCCACATATTCGGCGAGCACGATGGCGGCGTCGTTGCCCGAGGGAATCATCAGGCCGCGCAGCGCCTGCTCCACGGTAAGCTTGTCGCCTTCGAGCAAGCCGGCGGTCGAATTGCCCACGGTGACTGCGGCGTTGCTCACCGTGACCTTCTCGTCCATCTTGCAATTCTCGACGGTTAGGATTGCGGTCATGACCTTGGTGATCGAGGCAATCTTGACCTGCTCATCGGCGCCGCGCCCATAGTAGACGGTGCCGTCTTTGCCCATGACGAGGGCATTGGTCGCATCGATATCGGGCAGGTTTTCGGCCGTGATGCCGCGCGCATCGGCGGTTTTGCCGCAAACATTGTCGGTCGTGAGCACTTGGGCGCCGGCGACGGTGGGCGCGCCAGCGGCAAGGGCGATAGCGCAGACAAAGCCGGCGGCAAGCTGGGCTGAGCGCTTTGCAAAAGAGGTGAGGGACTTCACAGATTTCGCTTTCGACGGGATGGTCTCTTCTGAAACTAGAGTATATCGTTTGCCGGCGTCGGCGATCATCGCGTGCGCGCTTGGCCCACATCCGCACCCGAACGGGCACAAGGGTGCTTAAGGCCGACTTAATCACCCACGCTTGTTGTGTGTGGCGTGCGTCGCCTCAGGCATAATGGAGCGCGAGAGGAGCACGCATGAACGAGCGCATTTTGGTAGTTGATGACGAGAAGGCCATCGCCGACTTGGTTGGCATCTACCTTACAAAAGAGGGCTTTGATGTCCAGATTGCCTATAGCGGGGCCGATGCTGCCAAGGCGATTTTGGAGCAGGAGTTCGATCTGGCGCTGCTTGATGTCATGCTGCCCGATATCGATGGCTTTGAGCTGCTGCGTACGATCCGTTCCAGCCATACCTATCCCGTGATCATGCTGACGGCGCGCGATGCCCAGCAAGACAAGATCGAGGGCCTTTCGCTTGGCGCGGACGATTACGTGGTTAAGCCGTTCCGCCCGCTGGAGCTCATCGCGCGCGTGCACGCTCAGCTTCGCCGCTACACCAGTTACGGTAGCCGTGCACAGGCGGCCGAGTCGCCGACCATTCAGCTCGACGGCTTGGAGATCAACCGCGACGCTCGTTCCGTGACGGTGGACGGTGCACCGGTACGCCTCACACCCACCGAGTATTCAATCTTGCTGTATCTGGTCGAGCATCGCGGCAGCGTGGTGGCCGTGGAGGACCTGTTCCGTGCGGTGTGGAACGAGGATTTTATGCCCGGCTCCAACAATACGGTGATGGTGCACATTCGCCACCTGCGCGAAAAGATCGGCGACGACGCACAAAAGCCGCGCTTTATCAAAAACGTCTGGGGCGTCGGCTACATAATCGAATAACGCCTTTGATGGTGGGGAAGTGGATATGACAAAAGACGATAGGCAGGCATTCGAGGTACCCGATCGGCTCTTTGATTACGTGAGGTCGGTCGTCGACAACCGTGCGCTTGCAACGGTGCTGCTCTTTTTGCTGAGCCTGCTGCTGATTGGCATCGACAACATCGTCGGAATCTTGGCGGTGCTGCTTGTTGGCTTTTTGCTGATCGATCGATTTGAGATCGTGCGCCGCTGCGTGGTGATTGGCGGCGCCGCGTGGGCCATGACGTTGGCGATTGGCGCCATGGCGCTCGGCGGCATCGAAGGGCCGGTGCTGTTCGATGCCGGCTTTGTATTCAACATGCTTGGCTTTGTGCTGGCGCTTGCCGCGTGCGTGATGTTCTTGTGCGGCCGAGCCCTGTACTACCAGGGCTACGAACAGGGCGAGCAGCATGCCGATTGTGTGCTGGCCGCTCGTATTCAAGATCGCCTGATCGATCACCCCGACACCTGGGACAACATCGACGGCGACTTCTTGGAGGTCGAGGGCGCCCTTAACCGCGTGCGTGACCGTGAGCGCAAGGTGCAGCAAGCTCTGCGTGACGAGTCGCATCGCAAGGACGATCTGGTTACGTACTTGGCACATGACCTACGCACCCCGCTTGCGAGCGTAGTGGGCTATCTTTCGCTGCTGCAAGAGGCTCCCGAGCTGCCGGTTGAGCAACGTGCGCACTTTACGGGCGTGGCGCTCGACAAGGCGCACCGGCTCGATACGCTCATCGAAGAGTTCTTCGATATCACGCGCTTTGACTTCCACGATATCGTGCTCACGCGCGGCTATGTTGATCTGGGGTTGCTGCTGGCTCAGGTGGCTGACGAGTTCTATCCCATCCTCAACGAGCAGCATAAGGAAGTCCAAGTTGATATTCGCGAGGACCTGACGGTGCTCGTGGATGGCGACAAAATGGCTCGCGTGTTCAACAACATCATGAAAAACGCTATTGCCTATAGCTATGAGGGCTCGACCATCACGATCGAGGCCAGACGCCGGGACGGCGGTGGCGTGCGCGTGCGCTTTATCAATCAGGGCGATCCCATCCCTGCGGCTAAGCTCAAGGTGATCTTTGAGAAGTTCTATCGCCTGGATGCGGCGCGTGCGACCAATCGCGGCGGCGCTGGACTGGGGCTTGCCATCGCCAAGGAGATCGTATGCGCGCACGGCGGTACCGTTGCATGTGAATCGACGCCCGAACACACGATATTCACCATCGAGCTGCCCGCCGCATAGCCAGCGTGCCCTTACAAACACTTGACAATGCGCTCACGTGCATATGAGCCGCGATTCCTACTATCGATACTGCTGAATTGATATCGATGTGGAGGTATGCGGTATGACGGCTGCTGCGGCTGTGGAGCCCACGGAGCTTGAAGAACTCATGAAAGCGCAGGCCGAGGCCGCGCACGAGCGCGAGGTTGGGGATGCGACTCGCCCCACGGCAGAGGATCTTGCCGCCTCGCCGACGCGAATCGATGTTGAGGGCCTCGACCTGTTCTATGGCGACCACCATGCGCTCAAGGACGTGAATATCAAGATCCGCGACAAGCAGATTACCTCGTTCATCGGGCCTTCGGGCTGCGGAAAGTCCACGTTGCTGCGCTGCTTTAACCGCATGAACGACGGCATCAAGGACTGCCGAATCGAGGGCAAGATTGCGCTCGATGGTCAAGATATCCTGGGCGACTACGACATCTGCCGCCTTCGCCAGCGCGTGGGCATGGTGTTCCAGCGCCCCAACCCGTTTCCCATGAGCATCTACGACAACGTCGCCTATGGGCCGCGCGGTATGGGTGTGCGCGATCGCGTCGTGCTCGACGAGCTGGTCGAAGACTCCCTGCGACGCGCCGCCCTGTGGGACGAGGCCAAGGACAAGCTCAAAGAGTCGGGTCTGGGTCTTTCGGGCGGCCAGCAGCAGCGTCTGTGCATCGCCCGCGCACTTGCCGTGCAGCCCGACATTCTGCTGATGGACGAGCCGACCTCGGCACTCGACCCTGTGTCGACGCTGGTGGTGGAGCAGCTGGCCTGCGAGCTCAAAGAGACCTGCACGCTCGTGGTCGTTACGCACAATATGCAGCAGGCGGCGCGTATCTCCGATTCGGTCGCATTCTTTTTGCTGGGTGAGCTGGTGGAGCACGCGCCCACCGCGCAACTCTTCAAGAATCCGACCGATCCGCGCACGGCGGATTATTTGACGGGACGTTTTGGCTGATACCATCTAGAAAAGGTACCTTTAGGGTTAAGATGCGGTCATGCCGGCCGCAAAGGGGTTCAACATGATCTATTACGTCGAGGACGATGACAACATCAGGGATTTGACGGTCTATGCACTGCGCAAGCAGGGGATTGAGGCCGAAGGCTTTTCGTGCGACGGTGAGTTTAAGGCTGCCGTGGCGCGACGGGTACCCGATGCCGTCCTGCTCGACATCATGCTGCCCGATACCGATGGCTTGGCGATTATGCGTCGACTGCGTGCCGATCGCCTGACGGCGACGGTGCCCATCATGATGCTTACCGCCAAGGATACCGAGCTCGACAAGGTGATGGCGCTCGATGGCGGTGCCGACGATTACCTGACTAAGCCGTTTTCGCTCATGGAGCTTGCGAGCCGCTGCCGCGCACTGCTGCGTCGCGGCGGCATGGTCAAGCAGGCGAGCGATGTGCTCAGCGTGGGCGACATCGTGCTCTCGCCCAGCCATCGCGAGGTGACCGTTGCCGGCGAGCCGCTTAAGCTCACCCTGCGCGAGTTCGACCTGCTCGAGTACCTCATGCGCAAGCCCGGCGTGGTCTTTACCCGCGAGTCGTTGCTGCAGAGCGTGTGGGGCTGGGACTTCGACGGCGGTTCGCGCACCGTTGACGTGCACGTGCAGACGCTTCGCCAAAAACTGGGCGAGCATGCCAGCGCCATCGAGACCGTGCGCGGCGTGGGCTACCGCTTGGCCGAGCCTTCTGCCGGTGATGGTGCCGAAGGTGACGACACCGCGGCCACCGCATCGGAGGAGTAACCCGTGGTCTTCGCCCCCCAGGGAAAACATACGCTGTCGCACCGCGTTTTTGTGACGATCTTTGTCTGCGCCATGGCGGTTATCGTGGCGTTTACGGTGCTGGGTGCGTTCTTTGTGCAAAACACCTTGGCGGATGCCACGAGTACCAATCTGGCGCAGGAAACCGAGCTCATTGCTGCCGCTCTCGACGAACAGCAGGAGCCCATCCCGTTCTTGCGTAGCCTTGATCGCGAGGACTTGCGAATCACGCTGATTAACAAGGATGGATCGGTTGCCTACGACAACGAGGCGTCGCCTTCCACACTGCCCAACCATGGCGATCGCCCCGAGGTCATCGAGGCCTTTGAGAGTGGTTTGGGTTCCGCGGAGCGCGCAAGCTCTACGCTCGACGAGATTATGCTGTATCGCGCCGTCGCCCTTGATAACGGCCAGGTTGTCCGCTTGGCGCAGGCCCAGCCTGGCGTTACGGCGATTTTGCTGTCGATGGTGGCGCCGATGCTGCTTATCGCAGCAGCGGGTGCGGTACTCTCGTTTTTTATGGCGCGCCGCGAGTCCCGTGCCATCATCGCGCCGTTGCAAGAGGTGGATTTGGACCACCCACGCCGTAGCTATGAGCACGCCTATGCCGAGATGGTCCCCATGCTTGAGCGTATCGAGTCGCAGCGCCAGGAACTCAAGCGCCAAATGGCGGTGCTAGCGGACAACGACCGTATGCGCCGCGAGTTCACGGCGAATATCACCCATGAGCTCAAGACGCCGCTTACGGCGATTTCGGGCTATGCCGAGCTCATCGCAAACGGCATGGTCGAGGGCGAGGGCGACCTGCGCAACTTTGGCGGTCGCATCTATCGTGAGGCGGGCCGCTTGGCAGCGCTTGTCAACGATATCCTTACGCTGTCTAACTTGGACGAGGCCGAGCGTGCAACTGAGGGCGAGGCGGTGCCCATTGGTTCCACGGAGCCTATTGAGCTCTCGCGTGCCATCTACGCGGTTGAGCAGCGTCTTGAACAGGTCGCCCGTCAGGCGAATGTGACGATAAGTCATGAGACCAAGCCTGTGGTCATCGAAGGCGTGTCGCGCTTGATTGACGAGCTCATCTATAATCTGGCGAGCAACGCCATCCGCTACAATCGACCCGGCGGTGCGGTTACGCTGCAGTGCGGCACCAACGACGAAGGCCATCCGTTCCTTGCGGTCGCCGACACGGGAATCGGTATCGCGCCTGAAGAACAGGGCAAGGTATTTGAGCGGTTCTATCGCGTGGACAAGAGTAGGTCCAAGGCGCGCGGCGGAACCGGTCTGGGGCTTGCCATTGTCAAGCATGCGGCCCTGTATCATCACGCCACGCTCGATCTGTCGAGCGAGTTGGGCGTGGGAACCACCATTACGGTGACGTTTCCCATACGGCAGGACGAGCCATTCGCATAGCGATACAACATAGATATTGATGCAGACGCCGCATTTGACTTTCGGGTGCGGCGTTGTTGTGCAATTTTACGATTGCTTCCGACATTTTTACAGGAGAGCCTGTTTCTTATGTATAGAGTTTGGTCTCGGTAAAAAGATGCGATAACATACAGACAGTTTTGTCAATCCGAACTGGGGAAATGAAAGGCAAGCTGCATGACCCTTCTCGAACTGTTCCAGCTGCTGAAGAAGCACCTTCAGCTGGTCATCACCCTTCCGGTGGTCTGCGCGATCGCCATGGGCATCGTTTCCTTCGTTGCGATGGACAACACCTATACCGCGACGACGAGCATGTACATTCTCGCCAAGACCGACGATAGCGGTCAGATGAGCTACAACGATCTCTCGGCGAGTCAGATGCTTTCCAACGATATCGCCACGCTGCTGGATAGCGATAGCGTTAAGAGCGGCGCAGCCAATGAACTGGGCCTCACCGATCTGGATGACTACAAGGTGTCTGTTTCCTCCGAGACCACCACGCGTGTCATTACGCTTTCGGTTACCGGCACCGATGCCAAGGAGACGGCTAAGGTCGCAAAGGCCATGGCCAGCTCGGTGAGTACGGTCGCTCAGAACGTCGGCGCTGCCCAGAGCATCAACGTTATCGACGAGGCTAAGACCCCCGAAGCCCCCAGCGGTCCCAAGCGTATGCTGTACGTTGCTGTCGCGTTCCTCGCCGGTATCTTTATCGCAGTTGCCTATGTCGTTTTGGCAGACATGCTCAATACCCGCATCCGCGGTGCCGAAGAGGCAGAAGAGCTCCTGGGCATTCCCGTTGTTGGCCGAATTCCGGCTATGAAAGGTGGTAAATAGGCATGGCTAAGGCAAAGAACACCGATAAGCTCGTTGTACAGAATGCCGCCAAGACCCTTCTGGCCAACATCCGCTTTGCGAGCGTGGACGACCCCATTCGCACCATTACCGTCACGTCCTCGATTCCCAACGAGGGCAAGTCTACGGTTTCCATCAACCTTGCCCAGGCTATCGCCACGAGCGGCAAGTCCGTGCTCCTGGTCGAGGCCGATATGCGCCGCAGGTCCCTTTCCGATATGCTCGGCGTTCGTTCGCGCGGCGGACTCTATGCGGTCCTTTCCGAGCAGATCTCCATTGACCAGGCAATTGTCGAGACGGGTCAGAAGAACTTCTACTTCCTCGATGCCGAGCCGCACATTCCCAATCCTGCCGACATCATCGTTTCTCACCGCTTTGCCAAGCTGGTCAAGGCGCTGTCTGCCAAGTTCCAGTACGTCATCTTCGACGCTCCTCCGGTCGTCACCTTCATCGATGCTGCCGAGATTGCCAGCCTGACCGACGGCGCGCTGTTCGTGGTGCGCGAGGACTTCACCAAGCGCGAGGAGGCACTCAACGCCATCGGCCAGCTTAAGAAGTCCGAAAAGGTCAAGCTCATCGGTACCGTCATGAATTACTGTGAGACCGAGACCAGCGAGTACTACTATTCTTACTACACCAAGGACGGTAAGAAGGTTAAGAAGGGCTCCGACGATCAGGGGACTTCCAAAAAGGGCATCTTCACCAACCGAGCAAACGTTTAGTTGATAAGGCTGACCTATGCGTGACATTCATTGCCATATCTTGCCGGGTGTAGACGACGGCGCCGCCGATCTCGATGAGAGCTTGGCGATGCTCGAGGCTGCCAAGCGGGCCGGTGTAACCAGAATCGTTTGCACTCCTCACTGTCGTGATCCCTATTTTGATTACGACAAGATGTGGGATGCCTTTGAGCTGCTGCGTGATAACGCTGACGGTTTTCCGCTCCAGATGGGCTTCGAGGTCAACCATCGAAAGCTCGTTGAGCTTGGTATCGATGCTGCGGAGCACTTGCATTTCGATGGGACCAACGAGTTTCTGCTCGAGCTTTCGACGCATGCCGATGCGTATGCGTTTAGAGAGTACGAGAACACGATTTACGATTTGCAGTGCCGTGGCTACCAGGTGATCATCGCTCATCCTGAGCGCTATCGTGCGGTTCAAAAGGATGTAAGCGTGGCGGAGCGCCTGGTCGATATGGGCTGCAAGCTGCAGGCTTCGGCGGACTTTATTGCCGGCGGTCGCTTTGGTCGCGAGAAAAAGCCGGCACAGCGCCTGTTCGATCAGAACCTGTACAGCTTCATCGCGAGCGATGCCCATAACGTGGGTCATTACGACTGCCTGGCGAAGGCTCGCGCGAAGTTTAGCGTGCGCGGAGCTCATTTTCGCTAATATCTGTCCCTAACGTTCGCATTGAATGAAAGGGCAGCCATGGATATCCAACTTAAGACGGGATGCTTTGATGACGCGGCGTTGGTGCGCCGCGTCGTTTTTATGGACGAGCAGGGCTACGAGAATGAGTTCGACGCTATCGACGAGGATCCGAACTGCATTCATGTGACGCTCTATGTAGACGACGAGCTTGCCGGTTGCTCGCGCGTGTTTCCCGAAGAGCTTGAACGCGTGGCTGACGCAGGGGCCCCGGTGTTGCCGGCATGCGACATGGACGAAGACGTTGCGGCGGGGGAGACCTACATTATGGGGCGCGTCGCCGTGCTGCCGGCTAGGCGTCGTCGCGGACTGGCGAGTGCGATCGTCGAGACCAGTGCTTCGTGTGCACGCGATGCCGGCGCTAAGCTTATTAAGCTGCATGCGCAGGAATACGTGCTGCCGCTCTATGCAAAGGCGGGCTACACGCAAATTGCCCCGGTAGATTACGAAGACGAGGGCCAACCCCATGTCTGGATGGCCAAGCGCGTAGATGGCAGATAGGGACGTTCCTTTTCTGCCGGCAGTTGGGGACGCTCCTTGGCAATTGGCGCATCGGAGCGCTTAGACATACAGTTTTTCGATTCCGTATGTATATATGCGCGCTAATGGGTTATAAAATCTAAGTCTGAACATAGCAGGTCTGCGATTCGGCTCGGGCGACCGGGCCGTTTTTGCGGACGGGGGTAGCGCGAAAGGACTGCACATGCGTCAATTTAAGACCGAGAGCAAAAAACTGCTCGACCTCATGATCAACTCCATCTACACCAATAAGGAAATCTTCCTGCGCGAGCTTATCTCTAACGCGAGCGACGCCGTCGACAAGCTCAACTTTAAGAGCCTGCAGGATCCGAGCGTCAAGATCGACCAGGGCGACCTGGCTATTCGCGTTTCCTTTGATAAAGACGCCCGCACCATTACCATCTCGGATAACGGCATTGGCATGACCGCCGAGGAGCTCGAGCGCAATCTGGGCACCATCGCCCATTCCGGCTCCGAGGAGTTTAAGACCGAGAACGCCGAGCAGCAGGGTTCGGATGTCGACATCATCGGCCAGTTTGGCGTGGGCTTCTACTCGGCTTTTATGGTCGCCAGCCATGTGAAGGTCGTCAGCCGCGCCTATGGCGAGGATGTCGCCCATGTGTGGGAATCCGACGGTCTTGAGGGCTACACCATCGAGGACGGTGAGCGCGCCGAGCACGGTACCGATGTCATCCTGACGCTGCGCGAGAACGAGAAGCTCGATGCCGACGGCGAGGCCGAGACCTACGATCGCTTCCTGACCGAGTGGGGTCTCAAGAGCCTGATTCAGCAGTACAGCAACTATGTGCGCTACCCGATTCAGATGATGGTGTCCAAGAGCCGCCAGAAACCCAAGCCCGAGGACGCCGGCGACGATTACAAGCCCGAGTACGAGGACTACCAGGAGCTCGAGACCGTCAATTCCATGACACCGATCTGGAAGAAGCGCAGCTCCGATGTCGAGCAGAAGGACTACGACGAGTTCTACAAGTCCACGTTCCACGACTTTGACGATCCTGCGCGCACCATCAGCTTCCATGCCGAGGGCACGCTCGAGTACGATGCCCTGCTGTTTGTGCCGGGCCGCGCGCCGTTCGATCTGTACAGCAAGGATTACGAGAAGGGTCTGGCACTCTACAGCTCCAACGTCCTGATCATGGAGAAGTGCGACGACCTGCTGCCCGACTACTACAACTTTGTCCGCGGCGTCGTGGATTCCGCTGACGTGTCGCTCAACATCTCGCGCGAGACGCTGCAGCAGAACCGTCAGCTCAAGGCCATCGCCAAGCGTGTGGAAAAGAAGATTACCGCCGATCTTGAGGATATGCGCGACAACGATCGCGAGGCCTACGAGAAGTTCTTTGAGAACTTTGGTCGCGGTCTTAAGTACGGCATCTACTCGAGCTATGGCATGAAGGCCGATGAGCTCGCCGACCTGTTGCTGTTCTGGTCTGCCAAGGAACAGAAGATGATTACCCTGGCCGAGTATGCCAAGGGCATGCCCGAGGATCAGAAGGCCATCTACTACGCCGCCGGTGACTCGCGTGAGCGCTTGGCCAAGATGCCCGTGGTAAAGGGCGTGCTCGACCGCGGCTATGACGTGCTGCTGCTGACGCAGGATGTGGACGAGTTCACGTTCCAGGCTATGCGTGAGTACGTTGCCGCCGATATGCCCAAGATCTACGAGGACGATGCTGCCCGCGAGGCTGCCGAGAAGGCTGTGGCCGACGGTGCCGAGCCCGAGGTCGAGGATCGTCATCTAGAGCTCAAGAACGTTGCGACTGGCGATCTTGATCTGGCGACCGAGGACGAGAAGAAGGAGGCCGAGGACGCCACCAAGGAAAACGAGGACCTCTTTAGCGCTATGAAGGAGGCGCTCGGTGACAAGGTCGAGAAGGTCGCCGTCTCTGCGCGCCTGACCGATGCTCCCGCGTGCATCACCACCGAGGGCCCGCTTTCGCTCGAGATGGAGAAGGTGCTCCAGAAGGGTCCCGAGGGAGCGCCCGATGGTATGCCCAAGAGCCAGCGCGTGCTCGAGCTCAACGCCAAGCACCCGGTCTTTGCCAAGCTTGTCGCTGCCCAGAAGGCAGGCGACGCCGACAAGATCAAGCAGTACTCCGGTCTGCTCTACGATCAGGCCCTGCTGGTCGAGGGCATTTTGCCCGAGGACCCCGTTGCCTTCGCGGCAGCTGTCTGCAACTTGATGTAGTTCGGGGATACGGCACCGTAACTAGATTAGAACGAGAGTGGATAATCTCCCACTTTTGGCTCGAATGCGGGCTTGAAGTGGGAGATTTTCCACTCTCGTTTCCTTTTGAATGATCCCTTCGTCCCCAAGGGATCATTTATTTGTGCGGGTTGTGGTTTTGTGACCTGCTGAAATTTAGGATACTGTACATCTGTACGTTAACTCATCTTCGTAGTATATTGCTACCCGCAAAACTCAACACCATTGTGCTTTGAGACGTTAAAGCGCCTACTACAATGGTTGTCGATAGTACGATTCGATTTAACGACAGGATGGATGGTCCAAGCGTGAGTCTCGGCAGCAAACTATCCAATGCAAAGGTGTCCTTTGCGATATTTAAGCGCGACATTAAGCGACTGCTTGTGAACCCCGTCGCCCTGGTGGTTACCCTAGGCGTGTGCGTTATTCCCTCGCTGTATGCCTGGTATAACATCGTGGCAAACTGGGATCCGTATGGAAACACCCAAGGCATCAAGATTGCTATCGCCAACAACGATCGAGGCACCCAAAACGACTTGGTGGGTGAGCTCAACGCTGGCGACAAAGTGGTCGACCAGCTCAAGGAGAATCATCAGTTGGGCTGGACGTTCGTCGACTCGACGGCCGATGCCAAGGAGGGCGTCGAGAGCGGCGAGTACTATGCCGCTATCGTGATTCCCAAGAACTTCTCGGATAACCTGGTTTCGATGCTCGACGGCAACTACCATCAGCCCAAGCTCACGTACTACGTCAATGAGAAGAAGAGCGCCATTGCGCCCAAGGTTACCGATACCGGTGCAAACACCATCGAGGAG
>CABUQY010000011.1 GCA_902493915.1 uncultured Collinsella sp. | reverse complement strand
GGGAGCGGCGCGTAATTAAGTTTATCGCGAGTTCCGCACGCAAAGGAAAGCACTTAATGTGCTTTCCGTCTTGCGCAGGACTGTAGAGCAGGAAACTTAATTACGCGCCGCTCCCCGCCCACGCCGGGCAACCTCTCCCTTGTACTTTATCAAGGTAGAGTGTATGATTCTGAACGTTACATGACTCACTTTACTTAACTAAAGTGCCATCAAGGGGGAATACCATGAACACCGATATGTCTCGTCGTCAGTTTGTTGGTCTAGCCGGCTCGCTCGCTACGGTGCTTGGCCTTGGTCTTGTCGGTTGCGGCGGTGGTGCCGGCAAGGGCTCCGCTGCTGGCTCTGCCGCGGCCAAGGATGTGAAGGGCGCTGCGGAGTCCAAGAAGCTCGTGGTGGGCTTTGATAAGTCCTATCCTCCGTACGGCTTTGTGGGCGACGATGGCGAGTACACCGGCTTTGATCTCGATCTTGCCAAGGCTGTTGCCGATAAGCAGGGCTGGGAGGTCAAATACGAGGCCATCGACTGGGATGCCAAGGATACGCTGCTTAACTCGGGCGCCATCAACTGCATCTGGAACGGCTTTACCATGGAGGGCCGTGAGGACGACTACACGTTCTCCGAGCCGTACATGCTCAACGAGCAGGTGCTGGTGGTCAAGAAGGATGCGGGCATCAAGGGCTGGGACGATCTTGCCGGCAAGACTGTGATTACCCAGACTGATTCCGCTGCGCAGGACGTGCTTGAGGGTGACCAGAAGGATCTGGCAGCGACGTTTGCCACGCTCGACACGATCGGCGAGTACAACACGGCCTTTATGCAGCTCGAGAGCGGCGCGGTCGATGCCGTGGCTTGCGACCTTTCGATTGCCCAGTATCAGCTTGCCGCCAAGCCCGATGCTTATACGCAGCTTGATGAGCCGCTGTCCAGCGAGCACTACGCCGTTGGCTTTAAGAAGGGCGACACCAAGTCGGCCGATGCTGTAGCCGAGTCGCTCAAGGCGCTCTACGAGGACGGCACGGTCAAGGACCTCTGCGATAAATATTCAAGCTATGGTTTGTCTTTCGATAATTGGGTGCTCAAGTAATGTCTATTCAGGTCATGATGCAGATGCTTGGCCAGGGTTTCTTGGTCAGTTTGCAGTTGTTTGTGCTGACGCTGTTGGGGTCGATTCCGCTGGGAATTCCCGTGGCGTTTATGCGCATGAGCAAAATCGCGCCGCTTCGCTGGATTGCGCGCATCTACATTTCGGTCATGCGCGGTACGCCGCTCATGCTGCAGATGTTTGCCATCTACTTTGCCCCGTACTACGTGTTTGGCATTTCGCTCACGCCCGATTCCAAGTGGACGGCGTGCGTCGTGGCGTTCATCATCAACTACGCCGGTTACTTTGCCGAGATCTATCGCTCGGGCTTGCAGTCCATTCCGCGCGGTCAATACGAGGCCGCCGAGGTGCTGGGCTATTCGCGCGTGCAGACGTTTCTGTATATCGTGATGCCGCAGGTCGCCAAGCGTATTCTGCCGGCGATGGGCAACGAGATTATCACGCTGGTCAAGGACACGTCGCTGGCGTTTGCCATTGGCGTGGGTGAGATGTTCTCGACGGCCAAGGCGCTGGTCGCCTCGCAGGTGAGTATGGTGCCGTTTGCGATCGCGGCGCTGATTTACTGGGTCTTTAACTTTGTGGTCGAGATGCTGCTGGGCGCCGCCGAAAAGAAGCTGGACTATTATCATGACTAACTCAGTGATGAAAATCGAAAACGCACGTAAGGCGTTTGGCGGCAATGAGGTGCTCAAGGATATCTCGCTTGAGGTGAAGCGTGGCGAGGTCGTGGCGATTATCGGGCCTTCGGGTGGCGGCAAGTCCACGCTGCTGCGGTGTGCCACGCTGCTCGAGACACTCGACGGAGGCTCGCTCTCGTTTGGTGACCTTGCCGTTGCGACGGATGCGGGTTCGGGCGCGGTCTATGCGAAGGGCGATGTGCCCAAGCAGGCGCGCTCGCGATTCGGTCTGGTGTTCCAAAATTACAACCTGTTCCCGCACTATACCGTGATGAAAAACATCATCGACGCGCCGATCCGCGTGCTTAAGCGCCCGCGCGAGCAGGCGGAAGCTCGTGCGGGCGAGTTGATCGCGCAGATGGGGCTTACGGGCAACGAGAACAAGGTGCCATGTGAGCTTTCGGGTGGCCAGCAACAGCGTGTGAGTATCGCCCGCGCCTTGGCGCTCGATCCGGAGATCCTGTTCTTTGACGAGCCGACCTCGGCACTCGATCCCGAGCTGACGGCCGAGGTGCTGCGTGTCATTAAAGACCTTGCCGCGCAGAATATGACGATGGTAATCGTGACCCACGCGATGCAGTTTGCGCGCGATGTTGCCGACCGCGTGGTCTTTATGGATGGCGGCCGCATTGTCGAGGAGGGCCCTGCCGAGCAGGTCATCGACCATCCGCGTGAGCAGCGCACCCGTGAGTTCTTGAGCCGTATCGAGGGATAGGCTCAGGTATTTACTCAACTATTAATTGAGGCGAAGCCGTCGCAGGTCTTACGGTCTGTGGCGGCTTTTTGTTTGCATCGGCGGGGTCCAATAATCGCCTCGCATGCGTTCTCCCTCCTCTCGCCGCCTGTATCCGTACGTGCGCCGAAAGGTGTGCATGGACAGTCACCCGTGAGGGTAGGGTGGTGGCATAGGACATTTGGAGGGTGAGTCGGCTCGGCTGCCGACCATGCTGCTCCCGGGACGGCACCGACCGCGAACTCTCCCCGTTGGCGTCGCGCATTGCGCGCGGCCCTGCAAGGAGGTCATCATGGGTGCTCCCAAGACCGGCAATGTAAGGAACGTGGTGCTCGTAGGCCAAGGCGGGGTGGGCAAGACTTCACTCGCCGAGGCCATGCTCCACCTTTCCGGCAAGACCGCCCGCCTGGGCGGCCACGACGGCACTAAGCCCACGCTCGACTATGACCCCGAAGAGGTCAAGCGTTCATTTTCCATCTCGACGACCATCGCGCCGATCGACTGGAAGGGCGCCCGCATCAACGTGCTCGATGCCCCGTGCTATCCCGATTTTATCGGCGACGCCTTTGCCGCAATGAGCGTCTGCGAGACGGCTCTGTTTGTGGTCGACGCCGAGGCCGGCCCGCAGCCTACGACCGTCAAGCTTTGGTATGCGGCGGAGGATCTACGTCTGGCGCGTGCGGTGTTCGTGAACCGTCTGTCGCGCCCCGAGGCCAGCTTTGCGACCACGATGGACCTGCTGCAGGAGCGCTTTGGCACGCGCCTGGGCGCCGTGACCCTTCCCTGGGGCGAGGGCGAGGACTTTGATGGCATCATCGACCTGGTGCGCATGAAGGCGCGCCATTGCAACGGCACCGAAGCCGTCGAGTCGGAGATTCCCGAGGAGTATCGTGCCCAGGCCGAGGAGGCCCACGACCATCTGTGCGAGCTGGTGGCCGAGGCTGACGACGAGCTGATGATGAAGTACCTGGAGGGCGAGGAGACGCTGACGCAGGAGGAGCTTGAAGGCCTGCTGTCGAAGGCGATCGCCGAGCGCATCTTTGTGCCGGTCTTTGCGGGCGATTGCATTAAGGAGCAGGGCGTCAACTCGCTGATGGACGACATCGCAACGTACTTTCCGGCGCCGACCGACTACGGCGAGATGCCGCTCATCGACGGCGATTCGCTTAAGATCTCGAGTGACGATGACCGTCCGGTGGCGTTTGTGTTTAAGACGCTGGCCGATCCGCAGCAGGGCCGCATCAGCTTTATCAAGGTGCTGACGGGCACGCTTGAGCCGGGCCTTGAGCTGATCAACGCGCGCACGCGCAAGGGCGACCGTCTGGCTCACCTGTATGTGATGTGCGGCCGCGATATGACCGAGGTTGGCCATGCCTATGCCGGCGACATCATCGTGGCGCCCAAGCTGGCGGCCGAGACGGGCGATACGCTCTCCATTACCGGTAAGGTCGAGGCTGCGGCGTTTAAGTTCCCCAACTCGCAGTACCGCATTGCCATCGAGGCCGAGAACCGCGGGGACGAAGAGAAGCTCTACACGTTTATCGAGAAGGCCTGCAAGGCTGATCCGACCATGAGCATCGATCGTGACGAGGAGACGGGCCAGACTATCATCTCCGCCGTTGGTGAGGCGCAGGTTTCGGTGCTGCTCAACCGTTTGGAGGATCGCACCAAGGTCGTGGCCAAGAGCGTGCCGATCCGCATTCCGTATCGCGAGACCATCCGCCGCACGGCGAGCGCCCAGGGTCGCCACAAGAAGCAGACCGGTGGCGCCGGTCAGTACGGCGACTGCTGGCTGCGCGTGGAGCCGCTTATTGGGCCCGACGGCACGAGCGACGGCTACGAGTTTGTGGATGAGGTCGTGGGCGGCCGCATTCCGCGCTCGCTGATCCCCGCCGTGGACAAGGGTGTCCAGGAGACCATGAAGGACGGCATCATTGCCGGCTACCCGCTCACGGGCATTCGCGTGGCTGTGTACGACGGCTCGTATCACAGCGTCGACTCCAACGAGATGGCGTTCCGCGCGGCAGCTCGCATCGGCCTGCGCAAGGCATGTGCCGATGCCGACCCGGTGGTGCTGGAGCCCATTGAGGAAATTACGGTGACCATCCCCGAGAGCTACGCCGGCGCTGTGATGGGCGACATCTCGGCATCGCGCGGTCGCGTGACGGGCATGGAGACCGATGAGCGCGGCGATACCGTGGTTATTGCCCAGGCGCCGCTGGCAGAGCTGACGGATTATTCGACGCGCCTGCGCTCTATCACGCGCGGCACGGGTGACTTTACCATGAAGCCCGCAGGCTATGAGCAGGTGCCTTATGACGTTCAGGCCAAGCTGGTCGAGCGCTATGAGGAGGGCCGCGCCAAGTAGCGCGTGATTTTGTCTGCAATGTGGGTGCTGACGAAAGGGCCGCCCTGGGTAACCGGGGCGGCTCTTTTTGATTCCTTGGGGACGGAGGAAAACGGATCATTTAGGCTTTGGGGCAGCTTGGTCGGTCCTAGTCTCCCGAGGCCTGATTGCGGCCGGTGGTGTAGTCGATCTGCACGTGCGGCTGCAGGTTGTAGCAATATACGTGGAAGCAGAGGGTCTTGCCGTGGTCCTCGACCGATTGCGCCTCAAGGCGCATGCCACGGCAGACAAGTTCCTCTTCGTTATACATAGGCGTGACGCGGTAGAGCACATGGTTGCCCGTATCGCGAATATAGTTGAGAATCTGCTCTTCAAACGGCAGCATGCCCGTCTCGTTGAGATAGCGCGTGCCGGTGAGGAGATTCTTGCGGTTGGCGTTTTCGCCGCAGAGCGACCAGGCGATAAGGTGGCAGCGGTTGTAGAGGCTCTGGCCCGGAATAAAGTCGTAGCGCTGCTGGTGCCAACCGGCAGGATGGATGCGCGAGATATCGCCGCGCTTTCCCTGTCCGAGCGACTCGGGGCCTACACAGGCGAGCGCCTTGCGAGTGCGACCCAGGCTGTCGAGCTTGGAGAATTTCTTAAAGCAGCCCTCTTCGGTGGCGCGATCGTATTCATCGAGTGTGAATGACGGCGTGCCGAGCGGGTGCGTGCTGTCGGCGCGAAGGGCAACGTAGGGGTTGCCGGCGTAGTCGGGAATGCTGCTGAGATAAACACCGCGGGCGCGGTTGAGGTCGGGGTTTTCGACCTCGTCGATGGGGGTGGCGGCACTGCCCGCGGAAACGTCGTCATCGGTGTCGGTCGCGGCGGAATCGGAGCCATCGCCAGAGTCCTGGCTGTTTTGAGGGTCCGCCGCGCTCGCCGTTCCCGATTCGAGCCGAGCGACCAGGTCTGCCTCGTCGTCGGTGCGGCTGGGACTCTCGTTTTGTTTTTCGGCCAGAGCCGCCGCCTGCTCATCGCCTTGCGGCGACAGCAACTTGGGCGCTCCGTCGAGCGATCCCGTAAACAGCGCAAACCCCAGCACCACGGCGGTGCCGATGGAAAGTGCTTGCTTGTAGGCGGGCTTGCGCGACATTGAGGCTCCTGGATGGACGGTTGGGAATCTACCAGTCTAGCAGGAGCCGGCAAGGGCCGTTCTGTCGAACAAATACTTAAGATTTGAGACAAACGCTACTGATTCATTTGTCCCGCGGTCTAGATCGAGGTGGAGTCGAGCCAGTTGAGCTTGCACTCGAGAATGCGCTGCTCGCCGGGTTCGCTGCTTCCGTCAAGTAGGGCGAGCAGCATCTCGGCTGCTTCGCGACCTTCTTGGTCGACGGGCTCGATGATGGTGGAGACGGTCGGTGTGGTGAGATTAGTCCAGTCTTCGCAGTTGAGTCCCAAAAGGCCGATTTGCTGCGGAAGCAGATGGGCCATTGGCTGGAGGGCCTTGTAGACACGGGGAAGTGCCCACTGATTTTGCACGAAGATAAGGGTTCGCTTGGCGGGATTGAACTTGAATTTAAAGTATTCAGTGAGCTCGTTGATTGACGGCTTGTTGTGATCGATGGGAATCGCTTTGTAGAGCTGCCCGTTCGCTGCCAGCGCCTCGGCATACCCCTGAAAACGCTCCATGCGGGTGCGCATTTCGGTCATGTTGGCGGCAATGGAAAAGAAATCTTCGTAGCCGGCGTCGAGGAGTGCCTGTGTGGCGTTGTACACGCCGTCGTAAAGGTTGGTTTTGATCCAGCTGGTACCTGGGCTATAGATGGCCGCATCGAAAAAGACGACCGGCTTGCCGGCGCGTCTAATGCGGTCATGCACGGCTTTGAAGTTTGCCGTGGGCTGGATGATAAAGCCATCGACGCCCAGCGAGAGCATCTTGTCGACGTACATGAGCTCGGTCTCGGGGTTAAAGTTGCTCGTGCAAACGACCGTCTGGTAGCCCGCGGGGAGCATGACCTGCTCCATGCCATTGAGAACGAGCCCCGCCCATTTGTTGGTGTTATCCAAAATGATGATGGCAATGACGTGGGTTTGCTTGCCGGTGAGCGTCTGCGCTTGGGCGTTGGGAACGTATCCGAGTTCCTTAATGACGCGCGCGATTTTGTTCTGCGTCTTCTCGCTAAGCTTTTCTCGTTTGTCGTTGAGGTAATACGAGACGCTTGCCGTCGAGGTTCCCGCCTCTCGAGCGACGTCTGCGATCGTAACGCGCTGTTTTGCCACAGCGACTCCTTCCGACAGATGAGCATTTTCCAACATGATGACTTTGAGTCTTGGTGAAGGATGCGCTTCGGTGAGCGGCTTTTTCCTTTCATATGAGTATGCAACAAATGCGGCATACGGGTGGGGTCGAAATTTGTGACCGGCATGCGCATCTGCCGTCTACCGAGAAAATCAAATACTTCTTGACTTTTGAAATCGAGGGCAAAATCGCAGGATTCATTTTTGGTTAAACGCATAACTAAATCGCATAACCAACGCTCTGACCTGCGCGTTTACCGAAATAAGCTGGCATTAAGAAAAACGAGCACCTATATTGTTCTTGTCGAAAAGACAGCAAGTCCAAACGGCAGGGGATGCTCCGGAGGCCTCCGCAAACGGTGTCTTGCGCACGCAACTCTATGAAAAGAGGGAAGCAATGAAGATCGTAGGCGTTGCCGCCTGTACTGTGGGTATCGCCCACACGTATATGGCCCAGAAGGCGATTCAGGATGAATGCGCCGCCCGTGGCATCGAGTGCAAGGTCGAGGCTCAGGGTGGCCTGGGTATCGAGAATGAGCTCACGCAGGAAGACGTGGACTCCGCCGACCTGGTCCTGGAGTCCGTCGACGTGGGTGTCGAGAACGAGGACCGTTTTGAGCAGAAGATGGCCGAGGGCAAGTTCCTGAAGGTCGGCACCTCTGATGTAATCGCCGATCCGGTAAAGATCATCGACCAGGCCATTGAGATCATCAAGGCGACGGGTGGCGCCGTTGACGCGCCCAAGGCCGAGGCCAAGGCAGAGAAGAAGGCCGTCTCCGCTGCCCCGCAGGCCCCGACACCGGCGTCCAAGCAGTCTATCTTTGCCGATCCTGGCAAGACGCTGCTCAATGCATTCAATACCGGCGTTTCCTATTTTATCCCCATCGTCGTTATCGGCGGCGTGTTTCTTGCCTTCTCGCTGGCATCCGGTACCGCCGGCGCCAACGGCATGGAGGTTACGAACCCGCTGATGGTGAGCCTTAACACCATCGGCATGGCCGGCATCTCCATGATGATCCCGGTGCTTGCGGCATACATCTCCTACTCGATGGCCGGCAAGCCCGCGCTCGCCCCCGGTTTTGTCCTGGGCTACCTGGTCAACAACGCAGTCGTTACCCCTAACGGCAACAGCGTTTCGACCGGCTTCTTGGGCGCCATGATCATGGCGGTCATCTGCGGCTACTTTGTCCGCTGGATGAAGACCTGGAAGGTCAACAACACCATCCAGACCATCATGCCCATCCTGATCATCCCGATTCTGACCTCGCTTGTCCTGGGCATGGCCTATATCTACATCCTGGCCACGCCGCTTGGCTTTGTGATGGACTGGCTCACCGGCGTGCTCGGCAGCCTGCAGGGCGGTTCCGCAGTTGTCCTGGGTCTGGTCATTGGCGTTATGACCGCCTTCGATATGGGCGGCCCCATCAACAAGACCGCCTCGACCTTCACCATGGCCATCATGGCCTCCGGCATCTATGGCCCCAACGGCATGTTCCGCGTCGCCGTCGCCATTCCCCCGATTGCCTGCGGCCTTGCTGCGCTCATCGCCAAGAACAAGTTCGATGACGCCGATCGCCAGATGGGTATCTCCGCACTGTTCATGGGCTGCATCGGCATTACCGAGGGCGCTATCCCCTTCGCGGTCAAGGACCTTGGCCACACCCTGCCCGGCATCTGCATCGGCTCTGCCGTGGGCGCGGCGCTCGCCGCCTTCCAGGGTATCGACTGCTACGTCCCGCACGGTGGCTTTATCGTCGCCCTTGCCACCAACAACGTCGCGCTGTTCTGCCTGGACATCGTGATTGGCGCCGTGGTCGCCGCTGCAATCCTGATTGCCATGAAGCCCACGCTCGACAAGCAGGCCAAGTAAACCTTTAAGGACTCCGGTTGTGCGGAGGGATGGATTTGACTCCGCACAACCGCCCCTACACAACAAAATCCATCCGTACTGATAGGGCCCACATCTGGGTCCCAGGGAACTTTTGTCAAAAATCCTCTGGAGAAGGAGAACAAAATGTCCAACCTCACCATCCGCCAGGCCGTTCAGGGCATGCTCAAACTGCAGGATAGCGGCGATCACGCAACCATGGTCGGCATTGGCCCCATGAGCCCCAACCTGATTCAGGCCGTGTTCGAGCTTGCCAAGGACGAGGATTTCCCGCCCATGTTTATCGCCAGCCGCAACCAGGTCGATATGGACGAGATGGGCGCCGGCTACGTCAACGGTTGGGACCAGACGCGCTTTGCCGCCGACATCAAGAAGGTCGCCGACGAGGTGGGTTACACCGGTCCGTACTACCTGTGCCGAGATCACGGCGGTCCGTGGCAGCGCGACGAGGAGCGTAACGCCCACCTGCCCGAGGACGAGGCCATGGAGCTCGCCCGCAAGTCCTTCGTCGCCGACATGGAGGCGGGCTTTGACCTGCTGATGGTCGACCCCACCAAGGACCCCTATCAGATCGGCAAGGTTATTCCGCTCGACGTGGTGCTTCGCCGCACGATCGATCTTATCGACTACCTTGAGCAGTACCGTCGCGAGCATAACCTGCCCGAGGTCGCCTATGAGGTCGGTACCGAGGAGACCAATGGCGGCTTGACCTCTACCGATAAGTACGAGGAGTTCATTTCTCAGCTGCAGCCCGAGCTCGAGAAGCGCGGCTGCCCCATGCCCACCTTTATCGTCGGCCAGACCGGCACCCTTACCCGCTGGACGGAGCAGGTCGGTCACTACAACTTCAAGAACGCCCGCGAGCTTGCCGATATGGCCAAGCGCTATGGCGTGGGCCTGAAGGAGCACAACGCCGACTATCTGGACGACGCGACGCTGCTCGAGCACATCCCGGCACACGTGACCGCCTCCAACGTCGCTCCGCAGTATGGCACCGAGGAGACCCGCGCCTACCTCAAGCTCTGCGCCACCGAGCAGATCCTGGTCGACAACGGTCTGTGCGATGACCCCTCCGACCTGTATCACACGCTGCTGGTCAAGGCTATCAAGACCGAGCGCTGGCGCAAGTGGATGACTGGCGACGACGTCAACCTGCAGGTCGATGACATCCTTGCCGACGATGAGCTCAGCCTGAAGATCCTGGATGTCTCCGGCCACTATGCGTTCAACGATCCCGAGGTCAAGGAGCAGGTCGAGAAGCTCTATCGCAACCTCGCTGCCCAGGACATCGACGGCAAGCGCTTTGTGATCGAGCACATCAAGCGCCCGATCAAGCAGTACGTCGTCGGTCTTAACCTCAAGGGCGTCACGAGCCGCATCGAGAAGGCTCTCGAGGACTAAGTAGCTTTTCCTACACGACGCCGGGCCTGGGGCATGTCCCAGCCGCAGGCCCGGCACATAGGACAAAGGGACATCCCCTTTGTCCTATTTTTTGAGTTTTGGATTCCTTCGAAGGAGTTTGCACCATGAAGTTCTTTATCGATACTGCCAATCTGGACGAGATCGCCGAGGCCAAGAGCTGGGGCTGCCTGGCCGGTGTTACCACCAACCCGTCCCTGTACGCCAAGACCGGCGGCAAGCTTGCCGACTTTGAGCCGCATATGCTCAAGATTGCCGAGCTCTGCGAGGGCCTGCCCGTTTCCGCCGAGTCTACCGCTACCACTGCCGAGGGTATGATCGAGGAGGGCAAGCGCCTTGCCGCCCTCGCCCCCAACATCGTGGTCAAGCTTCCCGTGTGCGAAGCCGGCCTTGCCGCCTGCCGCGCCCTGGCCGACGCAGGTGTGCGCGTCAACATGACGCTTGTTTTCTCGCCGACCCAGGCCTTGATGGCCGCCAATGCCGGTGCTCGCTACATCAGCCCGTTTGTCGGTCGTTTCGATGACATCGCCGAGGACGGTATCTCGCAGCTCGACAACGTCGTGACCTGCATTAAGAACTACGACTGGACGGGCAAGAACGTCGACGACACCGTCGAGATCATCACCGCCTCGGTTCGTACGCCCAACCACGTGACCCAGGCCGCGCTACTCGGTGCCGATATTGCGACCGTGCCCATGGCCGCTCTCAAGAAGTGCCTGCATCATCCGCTGACCGACCAGGGCCTCGCCTCTTTTGAGGCTGACTGGCAGAAGGTCGTCGCTCAGGCTTAACGAGTGGATTGCCCCGGCATCGCGTCATCCGGTGCCGGGGTTGTTCTCAAGAGAGGAATTCGTATGACCAACCAGGAGCTGGCGAAGGTCGCCAATGAGGTCAGGAAGGGTGTCGTGACTGCGGTTCACGCGGCCAAGTCGGGACACCCGGGTGGATCGCTCGGTGCTGCCGACATCATGACGTATCTGTACTTTGAGGAAATGAATATCGATCCTGCCGACCCTCACAAGGCCGATCGCGATCGCTTTGTGCTCTCCAAGGGTCACGCGGCGCCGGGCCTGTATTCGGTGTTGGCAAATCGCGGCTATTTTCCCGTCGAAGAGCTCGAGACGCTCCGTCATATTGGCAGCCGACTGCAGGGCCATCCCAACATGAACGACGCCCCTGGCATCGATATGTCCACCGGATCGCTCGGTCAGGGCATCTCTGCTGCAGTTGGAATGGCGCTTGCCGCTAAGCACTGGGGCGACGGCTACCGTGTCTACACGTTGCTGGGCGACGGTGAGTGCGAGGAAGGCCAGGTGTGGGAGGCGGCCATGTTCGCCGGCAACCATGCGCTCGACAATCTTGTTGCCGTCGTCGACCACAACGGCTTGCAGATTGACGGCACGATCGATGAAGTCAACTCGGCCATGCCGCTCGCTGACAAGTTCCGCGCCTTTAAGTGGCATGTGATCGAGCTCGCCGACGGTAACGACATGGCGCAGATTGCCGCCGCCTTTGCCGAGGCCCGCAAAGTGAGCGACTCGCCCGTGGCCATTATCGCCGAGACGGTGAAGGGCAAGGGCGTCTCCTTTATGGAAAACCAGGTGGGCTGGCACGGCAAGGCACCCAACGATGAACAGTTTGAGCAGGCCATGGCCGAGCTCGCAGCAGCAGGGGAGGAGCTCTAATGGCAGACGTCAAGAAAGTCGCCACGCGCGTTAGCTATGGCGAGGCACTTGTCGAGCTGGGCAATGAGCGCGATGACTTTGTGGTTCTCGATGCCGACCTGGCCGCCGCCACGCAGACCGGTAAGTTTAAGGCTGCGCACCCTGAGCGCTTCTACGACGCCGGCATTGCCGAGAGCAACCTGATGGGTCTTGCCGCCGGCATCGCGACCACGGGCCGCGTTGCTTTTGCGAGCACCTTTGCGATGTTTGCCGCCGGTCGCGCCTACGAGCAGGTCCGCAATTCCATCGGCTACCCGCACCTCAACGTCAAGATTGGCGCTACTCATGCCGGCATTTCGGTGGGCGAGGACGGCGCCACGCACCAGTGCTGCGAGGATATCGCACTCATGCGCACGATTCCGGGTATGACGGTAATCGTTCCCGCCGATGACATCGAGGCTCGCGCTTGCGTGCGCGCCGCCTATGAGTTTGAGGGACCGGTCTACATGCGCTTCGGACGCCTGGCAACGCCGGTCATTAACGATCACGAGGACTATGAGTTCAAGATTGGTCGCGGCGTGGTCGTGCGCGAGGGGTCCGATGTGACCATCATCGCTTGTGGCCTTATGGTCGCCGAGGCGCTTGAGGCTGCCGAGGCGCTCGCTGCCGATGGTATCGATGCCGAGGTCATCAATATGCACACGATCAAGCCGCTTGATGAGCGCCTGGTGGTTGCCAGCGCCAAGAAAACCGGTCGCGTGGTCACTGCCGAGGAGCATTCGATTATCGGTGGTCTTGGCGAGGCCGTGGCCTCGGTGCTCGCGGAGCAGCATCCGGTGCCGATGCGTCGCGTCGGCGTGCGCGATGTGTATGGCGAGTCCGGCCCTGCGGTCGATTTGCTGCACAAGTACGGTTTGGACGCCGACGGCATCGAAGCTGCGGTCAGGTCCGTGTTGTAAGGAAGGTTTCCATGGGATTTGTATCTGCCAACCAAGTGACAATCGGGTATACCGCCGCCTCGCGCGAGGACGCCCTACATTATTTGTCCGAGCAGGCCATCGAGCTCGGCTTTGCCGATGACGCATCTGCCGTAGAGGCCGCCTTCATTGCTCGCGAGAACGAGGCCGAGACCGGCCTTGTCGCCGGTTTTGCCGTTCCGCATGCCAAAAGCGACGCGATCCACACGCCGGGCGTTGCCGTGCTTAAACTGACCGAGCCCGTTGAATGGCCGAGCTTCGATGGGGTGCCCGTCGATGTTGCGCTCGCGCTGTACGTGCCCGCCGGCGAGGCCGGAACTACGCACCTGCGTCTGCTCTCCAAGGCTGCCGTGATGCTGATGGACGCCGGCTTCCGTGACAAGGTGCGCGCGAGCACCGATCCCGTTGAGATTGCGGAGCTCATCAATAGCGGACTCGAAGACTAGAACGGTCATCCCGTTCAATCAATTGATCCTTCTCCAAGGAAAAGGGCCGCGACGCCGTATGGGTGTCACGGCCCTATTTGCGTTTCCCCAGATAAAACCTGCCAAAATAAACCTGTCCCTTATTGGCAGGTTACTGATTCATGGCACCGTGGATGTAGGGGGTGACCTCGGGGGAGATATGGTCGCAGCCCAGCTCGCGCAGCGCGGACTCGATAACGGCGGGCAGCGGGGTCTTGCCCTTGTCGTCGACGGCGGCACCGCCGAGGGTGGCAATCTTGGCGACATCTGCGGGTGCGGCCTCGATATGCATGCAGCCGCCGACCAAGCGCGCGCGTACCTGTGCCAGATCAAGATCGTGCAGGTAATCCTCGCAGGCGCGAATCAGGGAGACCTTCTCGCGCGTAAGCTCCTCGCCCGTGGGGACGCGCGTGGCAAGACATGCTCCCGCCGGCAGGTTCCAAACGGGATAACCCCATGCGCGCAGCAGCTCGCGCTCTTCGTCCTTGGTAAAGCCGACCTCCATAAGGGGTGAGCGTACGCCGAGCTCTTCTGCCGCACGCATGCCGGGGCGGTAGTCACCGCGATCGCTTGCATTGCTGCCATCGATGACGGTGGGAAAGCCGAGCGACTTGGCGTGGTTGACGATGGCGGTAAAGCCGGCGTGCTTGCAGTGGTAGCAGCGATTGGCATCGTTGCAGGCTACTTGGGGGAGCTGCAGCTGATCAACCGAAAGATTGAGCACGGGGAGCTTAAAATGTGCCCCTTCATTGGCCTGCCCATCAACGGACTGCTCAAACGAAGCCTGCTCGGGCGTGCCGATAAGCGGCGTGGTGAGATGGACGAGAAGAGTATTGGTAGGCATGACGCGGGCGCATACGGCGGCCAAAAAGCTGCTGTCAACGCCGCCGGAAAACCCGATAGCCACGCGCCCGTATGCCAAAAGCAGCTGTTCGAGCGCCGATAGCTTGTCTTGAAGCTCCTCTGCGGGTGCCGTGGTGTCTAAAATCATGAAACGATCCTTATCGTTGAGTACTCGATCGAAAACTATAATCCTAATGCGTTACTTGCCATAAGACTTCTACCTATGTAACGAAAGTGCAATATGGTATATACGTTATATACAAGTTGCCAAATGCGGTAGAGTTACAGCAACGCGACAGCGAGAGTCGATGGGGGACCGATATGATCAAGGCTGTTATTTTTGACATGGATGGAACGCTGGTCGATACCGAGCGTTTGGGGATTAAGGCCTGGAAGGCAGGCGCCGCTGAGCTGGGGCTCGCGATTGATGAAGCGCTGATCCATCAGTTTATCGGCCGCACGCTGCCCGATGTTATGGACATCCTCGATAAACATTATGGCAGCCACGAAACCACCGAGGCGATCTATCGTCGCCACAAGGAGATTCGCGACGAGATGGTCAAGACCGAACTGGAACTTAAGGCCGGCGCCGCCGAGTGCCTAGACGAGCTGCTGGCTGCGGGCTATCACGTTGGTCTAGCGACGTCGTCGCGCCTCGTTACGGCCGAGCGCAACCTTAAGATGGTCGGCCTCTTTGACAAGTTTGAAACGGTAACGTGTGGCGAGGACGTCGTGCACGGCAAGCCCGACCCCGAGATGTATCTGCTCGCCTGCGAGCGTGCGGGCTTTGCCCCCGAGGAGTGCGCCGTGGTCGAGGATTCGCGCAACGGCTGCGTCTCGGGCATCACGGCCGGATGCCATGTCTTCGCCGTCCCCGATATTGTGCCGCTGCCGCAGGACGTGGTGGATGGCTGCGAGGCCGTGCTCGATACGTTGTTCGACCTGGCGGCGGCAATCAAGACTGTGCGCTAGAAAATTGCGGCGTTGAAACGAGCGATTGCTCACGTTTGCGCTTAAGCAAAAGGGGTCCGGCAATGGTCGGGCCCCTTTTGCTTAAGCGGCGACTTAGCATACTCGCGGGCGTGCTATAGATACGCGCCGAGGTTGATGGCCGTGGCGTCGGCCTGACTGCTTGCCTGGGTGCTGGCGCGCTCCAGCAGGAACGGACGTACCAGTTCTTGGCGGTTGATATCCTCGGCGGCGACTGCGGTGACGGTACGCGCTGCGGAGCCGACACGGATATGTTTGGTCTTTGCCGGGGCCTTGTCCTCGATTTGCTCCATGAGCAGCTGGACACCCTTGCGGCCAATCTCGTAGCCCGGGGGCGCTACCGTAGTGAGCGGGACCGACCCGCTCCAAGCGAGCGGGTTGCCATCGCAGCCTGCTACGCGTACTTGCCCGGGGACAGAGATGCCCTTGTCGACCAGTGCCGAAACGACGCCCGAGGCCAGCACGTCGGTTAGACCGACGACAAAATCGGGGCGTTCGTCGGCGGGACGCTCGGCGATTTGGTTGCCGATGCCATAGCCGTCGGCAGCGGTATTCCATTCGCCGGCGTCGATGACTTCGATCTTGATATCGGGGTGCAGGGCGAGGGCCTTGTGAATGCCAAGCACGCGTAGGGTGAGCTGCATAAATGCTGCTCGACCCACAACGGTGATATGGTGCGCGCCGCGGGCGATGGCGAGTTCGGCAATGATGCGACCCTGGGCCTCGTTGTCGGCCGCTACGTAGTAGCCGGGCTCGGAGCAATGGATGTCCAGGTGGACGATCGGCACGGGCATCTTGGCCATGATGGGGTGCCAGTCGGGGGATGCCATGGGCTGAACCATGACGCCGGACATCTGCGTGCCCATAAAATAGCGCAGGTAATGGTCCTCGAGAATGTCGTCGTTATCGGCGTTGGCGATGAGCAGGTCGTAGCCGTGCTTGCGGGCCTCGTTGTGGGCGCCGCTGGCGATTTGGAGCGAAAAGCCGTGATCGAGACGGGGGAGCACCAGGCCAAAGGACTTGGTGGCGCCGCCCGCGAGCTGACGAGCGCTTTGGTTGGGCAGGTAGCCCAGGAGATTGATGGTCTCGTTGATGAGCTTGAGGGTCTCGGGGCGCAGCTTTTCGGGGTGGTTGAGCGCGTTGGAAACCGTGCCCAGCGAAACCCCGGCCTCGCGCGCGACGTCGCTGATTTTTACCTTTGCCATAGCGGCCCCTTTGATGCGTTTCAAGTACAAGCCAGATTGTAGCATCCCAAACCTACCAAAAAGGGACAGGTTTATTTTGGCAGGTTTTATCTGGGGAAACGCCGTTGCCAGCGCGACCACCACGAAGGGGGCAGGTACCTTTGTGGTGGTTTGGACCGGCTGGGCATGTGTGCATCGGGTGGTATCTAAGTTGAGATACCACTTCTGGTATATCAGCTTGCGCTTGCGTGAGTACAATACTCGAACGTTGTACGTCTCAGCGCCCCCTGTGCGTGGACGTCTTGCAGTCACGCGAACGAAGGGATTTATCCTATGTGCGGAATCGTCGGCTACACCGGCTCTGATATTGCAAAGAACATCCTGGTCACAGGCCTCAAGCGTATGGAGTATCGCGGCTATGACTCCTCGGGCGTCGCGCTCGAGGTGGGCGAGGGCGCCGCGGCGCACCTCGACGTCATCCGCCGCGTGGGCAAGGTCGCGGGCCTGGAGAGCGAGCTTTCCAACATTGACAGCGACGCTACCTGCGGTATCGGCCACACCCGTTGGGCAACCCACGGCAAGCCCTCCGTCGTTAACGCTCACCCCCACACCAGCTGTGACGGTCGTATCGCCATCGTCCACAACGGCATCATCGAGAACTTCGCCGAGCTGCGCGAAGAGCTGGAGGGCCGCGGCCACCACTTTAAGAGCGAGACCGATACCGAGGTCTTCGCGCATCTGATCGAAGAGGCTTATGCCGAGACGCACGACCTGATGGCCTCCGTGCGCGAGGCGTGCACCCACGTGGTCGGTGCCTATGGTCTGGCCGCCGTGTGCGCTGACGAGCCCGGCGTGATCGCCGTGGCCCGCAAGGATTCCCCGATCGTGGTCGGCGCGGGCGAGACCGGCGCCTATGTCGCCTCCGATGTCATCGCGCTCATCGACGCCACCCGCGATGTCGTGGTGCTCGAGGACGGTCAGTTTGCCAAGCTCACGCCCGCAGGCGTCGAGTACACCGACGAGGCCGGCAACGTTATCGAGCCCAAGGTCACCCACATCGACTGGGACCTGGACATGGCCGAAAAGGGCGGTTATCCCGACTTTATGCTCAAGGAAATCCACGAGCAGCCGCGCGTCGTGCGTGACACGCTGGTCGGTCGTATGACGCCGGCCGGCGAGCTCGACATCGACGAGCTGGGCCTTTCGCTCGAGGAACTCAACGACATCGACCGCGTCTACGTGATCGCTTGCGGAACCAGCTATCACGCTGGCCTCATTGCCAAGAATCTCATTGAGGGCTGGGCCCGCATCCCCACCGAGGTGGAGGCGGCCAGCGAGTTCCGTTATCGCAACCCCATCATTACGCCGACGACGCTTGTCGTTGCCGTGTCCCAGTCGGGCGAGACGGCCGATACCCTTGCCGCCATTCGCGACGCGCGCATCAAGGGCGCCAAGGTCTTTGGCATCACCAATGTGGTGGGCAGCCCCGTGGCGCGTGAGAGCGACGGCGTCATCTACACCAAGGCCAACAAGGAGATTGCGGTCGCCTCGACCAAGAGCTTCATCGGCCAGGTCGTGAGCCTTACGCTTTTGGCCCTGCTGCTGGCGCAGGTCAAGTACCGCTTGACCACTAAGCAGGCGCGCATGCTGTTCCGCGAGCTTTCCGATACGGCCGAGCAGATCCAGTGGATTTTGGATACCCAGACCGAGGCTGTGCATGAGGCCGCCCTGCTGTGCAAGGACGCGCAGTCGGCGCTGTTCGTGGGCCGCGGCATGGGTGCCGCTATTTCCTACGAGGGCGCGCTCAAGCTCAAAGAGGTCAGCTACCTGCACGCCGAGGCATATGCCGCCGGCGAGATGAAGCACGGCCCCATTGCCCTGATCGACCCGGGCTTCCCCGTCATCGCTGTGGCCACCAAGAGCGCCACCTACGACAAGACCGTGTCGAACCTCATGGAGTGCAAGGCGCGCGGCGCCAAGGTCATCGTCGTTGCCACCGAGGGCGACGAGGAGATCAACAAGATCGCCGACTGCATCATCCGCGTGCCGGCAGTCCGCGACGTGTTCAGCCCCATCACGGCGAGCGTCCCGCTGCAGCTGCTCGCCCGCGAGGTCGCCATCCTGCGCGGCTGCGACGTCGACCAGCCCCGTAACCTGGCCAAGAGCGTCACGGTAGAGTAGTTGGTTCCGCCGTTCTAGCGACTAAGGCTCGGCTCCGCATCAAGACGGAGCCGAGCCTTTTTTGCATTTGACCAGATAAAACCTGCCAAAATGAACCTGTCCCTTTTTGGCAGGTTAGCGGAGCTTGCTGGTCTCGAAGTACTCGGGGAACTGGTCCAGAACCTCGGTCTGGTTGCGGAACATCATGTGCAGGTGCTTGCTGACCAAAAAGCTCGCTTCGATGGGGTCGCGACCGGCGATGGCGCGGCGAATCTGCTTGTGCTCGTTCACGATGTCCTGATTGTCGAGAACCTGCGTGGCGGCGCGCAGCCAGCGGAAGCGCTCCAGGTCGGCATTGGTCTCTTCGAGCCACGACCACACGGTGCTGCGACATGCGATGCTAAAAATCATGTGATGCATGAGGTTGTCGCTCAGAAAGAAGCCGATGCGATCCTCTTCGGCCATGGCCTTTTCCTGCAGCGCGATGGCGCGGTCGAGCTGCTCGATGCCGGCCGACGTGGCGCGCGCACAGCACTCCACGATCACCTGCTTTTCCAGATGTTCGCGGATGTAGCAGGCACTCTCGGCAAGGGTGAGGTTGATGGGTGAGACGTAGGTGCCGCTCTGGGGCACGGTGCGCACCAGGCCTTCCTGCGCCAAGCGAACCAAAGCCTCGCGCACGGGCGTGCGACCCATATCCAGGTCGTCGCAAAGTTGCTTGACGCCCAGCTTTTCGCCCGGCTTGTAGTCCAGGTAGACGATTTTGCGTCGAATGGTGTGGTAGGACTGGTCCTGTAGGCTCGTTTCCTGCTCGCCGACGTGCATCGATTCTTCCATAGCGCCTCGCAACTGTTCTATCAAACTCATATGTCAGTTGTTAATTATGCCGCGAATCAGCTCTCCGCGGTGGGTAATTCGGCTGTCGCCCGAGAACTATTGCGGCATCTTAGTCTGTGTTTGCGCAAGGCTGCGCTCAATGTTGCCGTATCATAAGCCGTCGCAAACGTGAAATAGAAAGAAGGAATCCCATATGCAACTGGCAAACATCGTACGCGAGCGCTGGAAAGGCGTCTTGTTCTGCCTGATCATCGCCATTCCCGCGACGTTGCTCGGCAAACAAATTGAGGTGGTCGGCGGTCCGGTATTTGCCATCCTCTTTGGCATGGTCCTGGCGCTCGTCTTTCCCAAGAATCGTCGCGAACAGCTCACCGCCGGCGTTACCTATACGTCCAAAAAAGTCTTGCAGTACGCGGTTATCCTGCTTGGCTTTGGCATGAACCTCTCCCAGATTCTGTCCAAGGGCGCCCAGTCGCTACCGATTATCGTGGCAACAATCTCGACCTCGCTTGTCATCGCCTTTGTGCTCTGCCGCGTTATGAACGTGCCGGGCAAGATCGCGACGCTTGTGGGTGTGGGTTCGTCGATTTGCGGCGGTTCTGCCATCGCCGCGACCGCGCCCGTCATCGATGCCGACGATCGCGAGATTGCCCAGGCTATTTCGGTCATCTTCCTGTTTAACGTTATCGCGGCGCTCGTGTTTCCAACGCTCGGCGGCATGCTCGGGCTGACCAACGAGGGCTTTGGCCTGTTTGCCGGTACCGCCATCAACGACACCTCGTCCGTAACGGCTGCGGCGAGCGCTTGGGACAGCATGCATCCCGGCGCCAATGTGCTCGAGAGCGCCACAGTGGTCAAGCTCACCAGGACGCTGGCCATTATTCCCATCACGTTGGTCCTCGCATGCTGGCAGATGCATCTGGCACGCAAGGCCGGTGGCGACGCCAAAAGCACGTTCTCGCTTAAACGCGCGTTTCCCATGTTTGTGCTGTTCTTTGTGCTGGCGAGCGTGATCACCACGGTGTTTCAGCTTCCTGTGTCCATCACGGCGCCCATCAAGGAGCTGTCGAAGTTCTTTATTGTGATGGCCATGGCGGCTATTGGTTTTAATACCGATATCGTCGAGCTGGTCAAAAAGGGCGGCAAGCCCATCGCGCTGGGCTTTTGCTGCTGGATTGGCATTGCGTGCATGAGTTTGGGAATGCAGCACGTGCTGGGAATCTGGTAGAGAAGTAGCTTGTTTGCGTGCTGCGTGTTGGTTGCTGGTGAGCGCAAGCCTGCAGTGGAGCGATAGGAGCTCTTGCGGGTATGGCTTGTCCGCAGGTTTATAAGTCCCGAAGAGCTCTTATCGCCCCGCCAGGATGGCGATGCGGGGCAACACCTATACTCGCAGGATGACGCTTTCTGCCCTATAGTGTTTGGTGAGCAATATCGTTCAATTTTGAAACACTCGGTCGTATGACCGTCGGCGGTTGCACGTCGCCGCGGACAGGGGCAAATCATGGATAGCGATGCCAAGCTGAATATCTTGACTGGGGCCCTGGCTGCTGCCGGGGCCTCGGCATTGGCAATCGATGCGCGTGGGGACGTCGCGATCTCGACCGTGAATGACGCGGCGCTTGAGCGGGATGTGGCGGCTTTTGTCGCTGAGCGCCTCGACCGTATAGGAGACGGCGCGCGTCTGGTTATGGGGCGTGCGGGTGCGCGCCTGAGCCTGACCGTTCGCCCCACCGACAAAGAGGGCGGGGGGCTTTGGGCCGTCGTGGTCCGCGAGGTGCGCGGTGCCGCGGCGCATGCGGGCATCGAGTGGCTCAACGCCGACGAGGTTGAGGCCCGCTACGAATCGAGCGCGTACGGCATCGTTGAGGGGGCGACCTCGGTGGCTGCGCCGGTCGCCGAGAGCTACGCACGCGGTGTGCCCCTTATGCTCGAGGGCGAGCTGGGAGCGGGCCAGGTCGAGATCGCCAAGCGCCTCTATCTGGACGGCCCTTTTGCCGATCAGCCCTTTGTTTCCGTTGCGCTCGATGAACTCACCGATCGCGGTTGGCGCCATGTGCTCAAAAGCTCCGAATCGCCGCTGTTCCAAACGGGGCTGACCCTTTGCATTGAGGGCTGGAATGCGGTTGGTCCCCAGCGCCTCCGCGAGCTGGTCTCCACGATGGCCGACACCGCGTTGGCGACGCGCTGCCATGTGGTGCTGACGGCGAATGACATGCCGGGCGGCAGCGAAAGTGATCAAGCCGCCTTTGTGACCGAGCGCTTCGCCTGTGCGGTGAGCGTGGCGCCGGCAATCGCCGAGCAGGGAGCCGCGTCGACGAAGGTTGCGCGCTATTTGGAATATCTCGCTGATGCATTTGGGACGGCAGCGCCCACGCTGTCTGCCGCGGCGACGAAGACGCTCGATGCTTACCGCTGGCCGCGCAATTATCTGCAGCTCCGCGAGGTCTCGGAACGACTGTATATTTTGGTGGGGGCGGGCACGGTGGACCGCGCCGTGGCGGAGGAAGTGCTCGCCCAAGAGGACGTGATTAAGACCGCAACCTTTGGTGCCCCGACGCTCGAAAGCGACCTGTATATCCTGCGACCGCTGGCCGATACCGAGCGAGATATCGCGCATCTGGTTGTAGACCATCTCCACGGCAACCGAACCCGTGCGGCGGAGGTGCTGGGCATAAGCCGTACAACGCTGTGGCGCTTGCTGAAGGACGATGACCGTTGAGCGAGGCGCCCGTGACCGCGCGCGACGCGTGTGCTACAGTCCAAAGCGTTATTGTTTCGATTTGGTTACGGCGTGCGAGGGCATATGGCTGAGACTTCAAAACCGAGCCGCAGAAGGCGGAGTGCCGCGCCGGTCAACCGACGCACAACATCGGTGACGTGGGGTAAACACGCCTCGGGGTTTGATGGCTCGTTCAAGCGCACTAAATATGGCTATCCTTCGGCAAGCGCTCGCTTGGCCATGCAGGCAGAGTCCTCGCTGTGGGGCCGCAAACGCGTGGTGGGCTCAAAGCTCAAGCACGACGGGACGCTCGGTTACATCAGCCGCGGGGCGGCTCGCCGCAGTGGGCTCAATCCTGCTGGTTGGCATCGTTATGTGCCGATCGTGGCCGTCGTTGCAGTGATCGTCATCGCACTCGCTGCGCTTGGCTACGCCGGCGGTGGCGCCAACTTGGACGCAGTGTTTAAATCGCCCGAGCTCGCGCATGCAGGCACAGAAGTTATCGAGGGCGCTCAGACCCAGACGGGCGTCGCGCCCCAGCGCGGTATCGTTGCGGCGGCCTCCACCATTGCAGATGCTCAAAAGGACGAAGACAAGCAAGGCGACGACGCCGAAACAGCCCAGGCAAATGAAACGGCAACAACTCCATCGGCGGGATAAGTTGCGAGTGGGGCAGCTAAAATAGCCCCGTCCCAAATTAGCCACCCCCGCTGACGCTCCCGGGTTACCTTACGTAGATGATGTTGTCGCGGCGGGGTTTGGGCTCGGGTAGCGTGTCCTCGGCGTAGCCCAGAATGCAGTTACCGACACCGCGCAGGCTGCCGTCGGCGGGCAGACCCCAACTGGCCAGGAGCTCCAGGCCCTCGGGCGAATCGAAAACCTCGTGGGCGCGATGAATCCAGCACGAATCGACACCCAGCGCATAAGCGGCGTTGAGCAAGTTGCCCATGGCGAGCGAGCCGTCTTCCAGATGCGTGGGCACGCTGCGGTCAACCAGCACCACCACAACGGTCTTGGCGCCATAGAAGGGGTCTCCGTTGCTGCCCATGACCTGGGCGTTGAGCTGTGAGAGACGCTCGACGGTCGCGGGGTCGGTGACGGCGACAAACGTCACCGGCTGGCGGCCCATGCCGCTCGGTGCATATTGGCCGGCTTCGATAATACGTGCAAGCTTTTCGGCCTCGACGGGACGATCGCTGTAGTTGCGGCAGCTGCGGCGGTGAATGAGTGCTTCGATAGTCTCCATGGTGTCTCCTTGCGATGGCGTTGCAGATGCCCCGTTCATACCCGTCGGGCTCAAACGATAGACGGTCAATTGCCCGGCCAAAAGGATAGATTCCAATTGGGGAAGTAGGTTTGCATAAAAGTACCTTCAGAATGTGACAAACCAATGGGATGGTTAAACGTTTTATCCCGTCTACCCTGCGGTTTTTTACCACTTGCCTAAATGACGAACGCATAACCTTTGATAAAGGTTTTACTAAAGGAGTACCAACGTTTATCAATGCGCCGTGGTGGCGCCGGGCCAGGAGGTAACATCATGTTCCAGGCTGGAGATGTCGTCGAGACCGATTTCGAAGGATTTCTGAAGCTGCTGCGTTCCAAGACGCGCGCTTTCGTGTCGATCAACGATCACGAGTACTACATCACGCACACCGATGGCTATTGGCGTGTTCAGGATTGCGAGGCCCTCAACGACAAGGGCCACTTTACTGACTGCTCCGAGCTGGTCAACACGGTCTGCGAGGTCGTCGAGCTGCCGTGGATTGCCGGCAAGAGCCTGCATGACAGCTTCTCGGGTGCTACGGTCTATGAGGCTGTCGCCGCTTAACAGGCAATAAAACCCGATTTTCACGTGACCGCTGGCGCCGCCCCCGCGCCGGCGGTCTTTTTCTGTCGATAGGTCATAAAAGTGCAAGCATGTGCGGAGAGCCTGTTGACGATAGTCAAAACTCGGACTAATCTAGAGACATAAAATTGGTCAAAAATCGGACAATTGAATGGTGGGATAGATGAATAGTGCGGTTACGCTGGTCGACTTCGACCGGTTGCTCAATGGACTCGACCATATCTATTCGGAGTTCTCGCGCGCCTGCGGCCTTTCGGACTGCGCTTACTGGATGCTCGTCGATACCAGCACGGCGGGCGGCAGTATTGCCGTAAGCCGTCTGACAAGCGAATGGTTCTACAGCAAGCAGACCATCAATTCGGCGATTAAAACGCTTAGGGCGCGAGGGCTTGCGACGTTGGAGTTTGCCGAGGGCAGTCGTAAAAACAAGGTTGTACGACTGACCGAAGAAGGCGTGCGGTTTGCCAAGCGCTACGCGTTGCCGGCGCAAAAAGCCGAGCAACAGGCATTCGAGGCGCTCGAGCCGTGGGAACAGTGCGAGATCATGCGCTTGGTCGGTAAGTTCTCCCATGTTCTTAACGAAGAGTGCGAGGCATTTAAACGGCAAGTGGCCGCCGAGAACGAGACTGACGATAAGGGCGAGGGGGACGCATGCGACTCTTAATGAGGTTTATGAGGCCGTACCGCGGTCTGATTGCGGTGACGCTGTTTGCGGTGCTGATAGATAACGTCGGTACGCTGTTGGTTCCCACGATGCTGGCGAACATGGTCAACACCGGTATTACCACGGGTGATGTCGACTATATATTACGCAACGGCCTGTACATGCTTATCGCGACCGGCATGGCCAGCGGCGGCACGGTGCTGGGCTGCTATCTTTCGGCGCGCCTGGCCGCCAACGTGGCCTGCGATATCCGCAATGCCGTGTACGACAAGTCGCTCGAGCTGTCCGCCAGCGACTTTGAGCGCTTTGGCACGGGTTCGATGATCACGCGCTCGCTCAACGACATCAACGTGATTCAGCAAGCTGTCCTTCAGACGATTCAGCTGGTGCTGCCGGTGCCGTTCTTGGCCGTGGCAGGCATCATTTTTGCTTGGTTCATCGATCCCGCCATGGGTACGCTGCTGGGCGTGGTGGTTGCGATCGTGCTGGTGGCGGCGGTCTTTACCGTTGCCAACGCCGCGCCGATCTTTATGCGCCTGCAGAGCTTTATCGACCGCATGAACGTGGTGCTGCGCGAGAACATCGTGGGCGTGCGCGTCATCCGCGCATTTAACAAGGAGCGCCACGAGGAGCAGCGCCTGGACGAGGTGTTTAGCGATTACGCGGCCAATGCCATCAAGGTCAACCACCTGTTTGTGGGTCTCGACAGCTCCAGCTTCTTTTTGATGAATATCGCCGAGGTGGCGGTGCTGTGGGTGGGCGGCAACCGCGTGGGCGTCCACGCCATGCAAATCGGTAGCATCTCGGCCGTGCTGGAGTACGCGATCCTGATCCTGTTCTTTGTGATGACGGCGCAGATGGTGATTCTGACGCTCCCACGCGCCGCCGCATGCCTGAACCGTGCGCAGCAGGTGTTGGAGATTGAGCCGAGCATCGTGGACGGCAAGCGCACGCTGGACACGTGCGCGGCGGAGTCTGTTGACGGTGCCGACGCGGTGGCCGTGTTCGACCACATGTCGTTCCGTTTTGACGATGCCGACGAGGATACCCTGTGCGACCTGAGCTTTGCCTGTCGCCGTAGCCAGACCACGGCGATTGTAGGCTCGACGGGTTCGGGCAAGTCGACGGTGGCCAAGCTCTTGCTTCGCTTCCACGATGCCACGAAGGGCGCCATTCGCCTGAATGGCATCGATCTGCGCGACCTTTCGCAAGACGACATCCGCGGGCGTATCGCCTATGTGCCGCAGAAGGCATGGCTGTTCTCGGGTACGGTGGCGAGCAACCTGCGCTTTGGCAACGAAGACGCGACTGAGGCTGACATGCTCCATGCGCTGGAGGTTGCCCAGAGCACCTTTGTGCTCGACCAGCCCCAGGGGCTCGATACGCCGGTGGCCCAGGGCGGCACGAACTTCTCGGGTGGTCAGCGCCAGCGCCTGGCGATTGCCCGCGCACTCATGAAGCATGCCGATCTATATATCTTCGACGACAGTTTTTCGGCCCTGGACTTTAAGACCGATGCGGCACTGCGCCATGCGCTGCAGGACGAGACGTGCGATGCCGCGGTGCTCATCATCGCCCAGCGCATCTCGACTATTTTGCATGCCGATCAGATCGTGGTGCTCAAAGACGGCGAGATCGTGGGCCTAGGCACGCACGACGAGCTCATGGAAACCTGCGAGGTGTACCGCGCAATCGCGGAATCGCAGATGAAGGGAGGTGAGTAGCATGACCGAGGAGCTCAAGAAGCAGGGCATCGTCGATGGCGCTGCGGTTGTAGAGACAGTCGAGGAGACGGGCGTCGCGCCCGACCTGGACGAAGCCGCCAAGGCGGCGGAGCGCGAGGCTCGCCGCCAAGCGCTCTACGAGGAAAACGAACGTGCCGAGGACGAGCGCGCCCGCGCCGAGGCAGAGCGTATGCGCGACGTGGACGACGAAGACGAGGACGAGACGCCTCGGGATACCTGGGCGACGGTGCGCCGCCTGTGGAGTGAGGCTGCCGGCGACCATTGGCGCTTCTATATCGTGTTCGCGAGCATTGTGTTCTATGTCATCTTTAACACCGCCGCGCCGGCATATAGCGCCCGCGTGATCGATGAGCTGTGGGGCCACATTCAGGTGGCGTTTGCCAACGACACCACTTTCAGCATCACCTGGGAGAACTGCGGCAAGACCATTTTCGTCTACTTTATGATCTGGACTGCCGCTGCCTCGTTCTATGCGCTCCAGAGCTTTTTGATGTCGAGCGTCGCTGAGCGTCTCAATCTGCGCCTGCGCAACCGCATCGCGCAAAAGCTCAACCGTCTGCCGCTCGCCTATTTTGACGCGCATCGTCCCGGCGAGGTCGTCAGCCGCGCGACCAACGACCTGGACAAGATGTCCGAGAGCATGCAGCGCGGATTGCTGCAGCTGCTCGTGTCGATCGGCACGGTTGTTGGTGCTGTGAGCGTGATGTTCGTGTTCAGCGTGCAGCTTACGCTCGTCTTTCTGTTCTTTACGGCACTGTCGCTGCTGGTGACGAAGGTCGTCTCGCGCCGCACACACGATGTGACGGGCGAGCGCCAGGAGTGGGTGTCCAAGATTACGAGTGCGGTCGAGGAAGGCTATTCGGGCCGTCTGGTGATCCGCGCGTTTAACCGCGAACGCCAAAGTTCTGCCGAGGTGCACCAGGCCTCGGGCGAGCTGGCACGCGTGAGTGCCAAGGCCGACTTTATGATCAATGCCGTCGGCCCTGCGGTGCGCTTTATCGGCCGTTTGGCGCAGATCGTGATCGCGCTGGTGGGCTGCAGCATGCTGGTTGCCGGTCACATGACCGTCGGCGTGTTCCAGGCGTTCTTCCAGTTTATCTACGAGGCGTCCGAACCCATGACGCAGCTGTCGTTTACCTTCAACTCGCTGCAGAGCGCGTTGGCGAGTGCGGAGCGCGTGTTCGACCTGCTCGATGAGCCCGAGATGGAGGCCGATCCGCTGCCGGACGAGGCCGCCAAGCTGCCGGGTCGCGTTGAGGGTCGCGTCTCCTTTGAGCACGTGCGCTTTGGTTATTCGCCCGACAAGCCGCTTATGCACGACGTGTCGTTTACCGCCGAGCCGGGCCAGAAGATTGCCGTGGTGGGAACCACGGGCGCGGGCAAGACGACGCTCATCAACCTGCTCATGCGCTTCTACGAGATTGACGGCGGGCGTATTACGCTCGACGGCGTGGATACGAGCCGCATGGACCGCGGCGAGCTACGGCAGCAGTTTGGCATGGTGCTGCAGGACGCCTGGCTGTTCGATGGCACGATTGCCGAAAACATCGCCTACGGCTGTCCCGAGGCGACGCGTGAGGAGATCGTGGCGGCTGCGCGCGCCGCGCAGGTCGACTTCTTTGTGCGCACCATGCCGCAGGGCTATGACACGCGCGTGGCCAACGATGCCGAAAGCATCAGCCAGGGCCAGCGTCAGCTGCTGACCATAGCACGCGTGCTGCTCAATAACCCGGCGATTCTCATCCTGGACGAGGCGACCTCAAGCGTGGATACGCGTACCGAGCTTGCCATCGGTCGTGCCATGGACGCGCTCATGCGCGGGCGCACGAGCTTTGTGATCGCGCACCGCCTGTCGACGATCGTGGACGCCGACCTGATCTTGGTCATGGATCACGGCAACATTATCGAGCAGGGCACGCATAAGGAGCTGCTGGCTGCCGAGGGTGCCTACGCCGACCTCTATCTGAGCCAGTTCGCATAATGTGACAAAGGGACAGTCTCTTTGCCACATCACAAATAAGGCGCGCCGGGGATGAATTCCCTGGCGCGCCTTTGCGTTGATGCCGATGTCGTTTTGTGCCGCTTGCGTTCCTAGCGTTCGTCCACGAGCTTGGCGACGAGGGCCTTGAGCTCGGCCACCTCTCGCTCGAGTTCCTTGACGCGGCGGGCATTCTCGGTGATGCCCTGGCGGTTGAGGGCGGACTGCTCGGCGGCGTCATCGGGCATGTACTCGCGATGCTGCTTGGCGTCGAAACTCTCCTCGAACACACGGCAGCCGTTGCGCTTGATGATGCGTCCCGGCACGCCCACGACGGTGCAGTTGTCGGGGACGTCCTTAACGACGACCGAGTTGCCGCCGATCTTGACGTTGTTGCCGATGCGGATGTTGCCGAGCACCTTGGCGCCCGTGCCCACCGTGACATTGTTGCCCAGGGTGGGGTGACGCTTGCCGGTCTCGTTGCCGGTGCCGCCGAGCGTGACGCCCTGGTAGAGCACACAGTTGTCGCCCACAATGGTGGTCTCGCCGATGACGACGCCCATGGCGTGATCGATAAAGAAGTGCTTGCCAATCTGCGCGGCAGGGTGAATCTCGACGCCGGTGATGTGGCGGGTGATTTGCGAGAGCACGCGGGCGAGCGAGCGATGACCGTGCTCCCACAGCCAGTGCTCGGGCACGTGGTTCCACTTGGCGTGCAGGCCAGGATAGGAAAGGAAGATGACCAGACCGTTTTGCGCGGCGGGGTCCTGCGCCTGGACGGTCTTGATGTCCTCGCGAATGGTATTGATAAAGCTCACCGGCCGCCCTCCCTTAGCGCCATGGCAATGCGATTCAATAAAGTATAGCGATTCGCTAGGGATTAAAAAGGACAATCTTGGCGGCTTTGCGCTACAAGTGTCAGTTATGCAAACTTGCTGGTAATGGAGTCATGCTTTTGTGGGGTTGCGCACGAGGGGGCACCGCAACCGTATACTGGTCAACTTGGACGTATCCGCGCCCACAACTGAGAGGTTTTACTTCATGGGTTTCATCAATTTTATCGCCGAGCTGCTTAAGGACCCGCGCACCGCGATCGCCAGCTGGATCGCCGCCGGCCCGCTTATGGCCTACGGCTGCGTGTTCCTGATCATCTTTATCGAGACGGGCGTGGTGTTCTTCCCGTTCCTTCCCGGTGATTCGCTGCTGTTCGCCTCGGGTTTCTTTGCCCACAACGGCGGCTTTAACATCGTGGCACTTCTAGCCACCGCATGGGCCGCGGCCATCCTGGGCGATCAGTGCAACTTTATGATCGGTCACTTCTTTGGCCGCAAGATCATCGCTTCGGGCAAGGTCAAGGCCATGACGCCCGAGCGCATCAAAAAGTCCGAGGACTTCTTGGACAAGTGGGGTCACCTGGCCATCTTCCTGGGTCGCTTCTTCCCGTTTATCCGCACCTTTGTGCCCTTTATCGCTGGCATGGGCGGCATGCACTGGCGCAACTTTGTCGTCTTTAACGTGCTGGGCGGCATTACCTGGTCGACGGTCTTTACGCTGCTGGGCTACTTCTTTGGCGGCATTCCCTTTGTGCAGGAGCACTTTGAGCTGCTAATCGTTGGCATCGTTGCCGTGTCGATCGTCCCGACCGTGGTCGGTCTGGTTAAGGCTAAGCTGGGCAAAAAGAACGCGTAGCTCGAGCCAGCGCGCAAACCGTGCAGTGGCCCGTCACCGTTTACGGTGGCGGGCCTCTTCAGCTTCGGTCAAATGAAATTACTTTAGTTAGTTAAAGAAAAACGTTTTATCCGACGCGCGTGCGGAGTACAATCTCGTGCATGCGAATCGACGTGCCATCGGCTTTGATGCTGCTCGCGTGTCCCGTCCGGCTCCACGCTCCGGGCGTGCGACGTTGCGACGCGGTCGGCCTCGGTCCTTGCGTGCGGGTTCGCGAGTATGCAACTGTGTATGTAAGGAGCGACATATGACTGTCGAGAAGAAGGATATCGATTGGGGTAGCCTCGGCTTTGGCTACATGAAGACCGATTACAGCTACGAGGCCCATTGGAAGGACGGCGAGTGGGACGAGGGTGGCCTGACCACCGACCACACCCTGCACGTCTCCGAGTGCGGCGGCATCTTCCATTACTGCCAGGAGGTCTTTGAGGGCCTGAAGGCCTACACCGCCGAGGACGGCAGCATCGTCTGCTTCCGTCCCGACATGAACGCCGAGCGCATGTACAACTCTGCGCAGCGCCTCGAGATGCCCCCGTTTCCCAAGGACAAGTTCGTTGAGGCCGTCAAGCAGGTCGTTTCTGCCAACGCCGCCTGGGTTCCGCCCTTCGGTTCCGGCGCGACCCTGTACGTGCGTCCGTTTATGATCGGCTCCGGTGACGTGATCGGCGTGGCTCCCGCTCCTGAGTACACGTTCCGTATTCTCGTGACCCCGGTCGGTCCGTACTTTAAGGGTGGCCTCAAGCCCGTCAAGCTGCGCGTTTCCGAGTATGACCGTGCGGCACCTCACGGCACCGGCAACATCAAGGCCGGCCTGAACTACGCCATGTCCCTCAAGCCCACGATGGAGGCTCATCGCGAGGGCTATGCCGAGAACCTGTATCTCGACTCCGAGTCCCGCACCTATGTCGAGGAGACCGGTGGCGCCAACGTGCTGTTCGTGAAGGAGGACGGCACCCTCGTCGTTCCGCAGTCGCACACCGACTCCATCCTGCCCTCTATCACCCGTCGCTCGCTTGTTCAGGTTGCTCAGGACCTGGGCATGACCGTTGACCAGCGTCCCGTCGAGTGGGCCGAGGTCAAGGCCGGCGCCTTTGTGGAGTGCGGCCTGTGCGGCACCGCTGCCGTCATCTCCCCGGTTGGCGAGATCGACAACAAGGTTTACGGCGCCGACGAGACCGTGACCTTCCCGGCTGGCTACACCGAGATCGGTCCTGTGATGAAGAAGCTCCGCGAGACCCTGACTGGTATCCAGTCCGGTGCTGTCGAGGATAAGCACAACTGGGTTTACACCGTCGCGTAAGCTGTCTTAGCTGTCCGGCCCGAGGGCGACCTTCCCTTCCGGCGCGTCCTCGGACATGAAAGAACCTCCGCTGCGCACTTCGTGCGGCGGAGGTTTTTTCGTCCTGCGGAGTGCGCCGGAAGGGAAGGTCGCCCTCGGG
>CABUQY010000010.1 GCA_902493915.1 uncultured Collinsella sp. | reverse complement strand
CGGCCGCCACGATCGCCACCGCGACCGCCGCGGTCGTTACCACGGTTGCGGCCGAAGCCGCCACGGTTGCCACCGCGATCGCCATAGCCACCACGGTTGCCGCCGAAGCCGCCGCGACCGCCACGGTCGCCGCCACGGTCACCAAAACCGCCACGGCCGCCACGATCGCCACCGCGACCGCCGCGGTCGCCACCACGGCCACCACGATCGCCAAAGCCGCCGCGACCGCCACGGTCGCCGCCACGGCCACCACGGTCGTCACGGCCGCCGCGAGGACCGCGATCCTCGTCCAGGCCCATGGCGACGAGCGGAGCGATGACCTTATCGAGAGCGGCCATCAGCTCGGTGGCCTCCTCGTAAGAAAGCTCAGGCAGGAGCTTCTCCTTCTTGTTGGCAAGCTCGACCAGGCCCTCAGCGGCATCCTCGGCAGCGAAGACGACGATCTTGCGCATATCGCCCTCGGCGTCGTCGATGCGGCCGACCAGATCGGCGGCCTCGGCCTCGGCCATCAGGCCATCGAGCTCACGAAGGCGCATGCCCAGCAGGTCGGACATTTCCTTCTGCTCCATCTTGGGCTTGAGGTCAAGGAGCTTGATGGCGCGCTCGATGTTCGCCATGCGCTCGGCCTTGGCCTCCTCCTCCTTGGAAATAGCAAAGCGACGGCTACGCAGCAGGCGGGCGGCCTTCTGCATCTTGTCCATCAGTTCTTCGTCATCGTAATCAACGGCGGCCTCGACAACCTCGGCCTCCTCCTCGGCGGAAACCTCGTCAGCAGCCTCAACCTCGGCAGCTTCGGTCTCCACGGTCTCGACTGCCTCAACCTCGGCAGCCATGGTCTCGTTCTCGGTCTCGTTCATGATCTCTTCGTTCTCGGACATGAGACTCCTTCTTGGCCCTCTCGGGCATCATCGCCCCATTCGCGGGGCCCGTCGCGCACTCTTTGCGCTTTAAACATTCATGCCTCTCGGCAAAACGTCCATTAGTTTATGGTGTCGCCATCCAATCTAGCTGCAGAATCTATGTGCACACATTAATGCGACATGTGCGACTCGCGACGAGCGTACACCAGCGACGTCGCGAACCCGACCACGGCAATCACAGCCGCCACACGCACGGCAGTTGCAAATCCAATCGCCTGGGCAACGTCGGTCGCAGCGCCAGCCGCGCCGGCAGTCGACGCAGAACTCGCGAGCAGGCCGATAAACAGCGACGGGCCAAACGATGCGGCAATCATATTCCACGTGTTAAGCAATGCCGTTCCGTGAGGATGTTCAGCGGCAGGCAGCGTCTCCAGGCCGGCCGTTTGCGAGGGGCTCAGCACCAAACCGACTCCGGCATACACCACAACGGTCAGCGCCACGACGACGCCGATGTTCATGCTTGCCGCCGTCATCGAGATGGCAGTCTGCCCCACGGCAATCAGGGCAAAGCCGACCGGCAGCAGCGGCCATGCGCCACGGGCGTCCATCACGCGTCCGCCCACAATCGAGGTCACGACGTTGCAGGCAATCGCCGGCAAAATGAGCAAGCCCGCAACAAGTGCGGTCATGCCGTATGCGCCCTCAAAATAGAGCGGCAACAAAACGCTCATCGAGAACGTCGTCATCATCGACACCACCACAAGCAGACACGCAGGCCAAAAACGAACGCTCGCCATGGGACGCACGTTAAGCACCGGATGCTCGAGCTTGAGCTGGCGGGCCGCAAACAGGCCGAGCAGCACAATGGCGGCGAAAAGCGTCACGATACCGGCAATCAGATTGGTCGAGAACTCGCCTACGGAATACACAAATGCCGTAATACCGGCGGCGAGCAAAACAACCGACAGAATATCAAGCGTGGCGTTCGAACGCTCTCCGACATTCTGAACAAGCTTTACGCCCGCCGCAGCGACCACAATGCCGCCCACCAGCGGCACTACGAACACCGCCCTCCAGCCAAACAACGTGCACATAAGACCGCTGATCACGGGTCCAAACGCCGGCCCCAGCGTAATGCAGGCTCCGCCCAGGCTCAGATAGAGACCGAGCTTCTCGCGCGGAGCGCAAGACAGCACCACGTTCATCATGAGCGGGAACAAGATGCCCGATCCCGCAGCCTGCAAAATACGGCTTGGCAGCAAAACGCTAAATGACGGAGCGAACAGGCACAGGACTTCGCCGGCGACCATGCATCCGCATGCGAAAAACAGCAGCTTGCGCGTCGAGAAACGGCCGGACAGGAAGGCCATGATGGCCGTAAAGATCGACGTCACGATCATGTAGCCCGAAACGAGCCACTGCGCCGTGGTGGCACTCACCGAAAAGGCCGCCATAATGTCGTGCAACGCCACGTTAATGATGTTCTCGTTAAACGCGGCAACAAAGGCTGCAATATACATTACGACGAGAATCGCCGCAGTGGCCGATGGCGCTACTTGAACTTGTTGCTGAGATTTGCTCCCCATGCATTTCCTTCCTCTTGGAACGACAGTCGCATCGCCCCAGAGGAACAGTCCAGGGCGAAAAATGAGCCCTAGGCTTACGCCAGACGCCGTACTCGACGAGTCTGACAACATGGTCCAACGTCGAAAGATTGTAACGCGGACGCACAGCTTTCCTTCCGCGCTATTATTAAAAGTCCACGAAAGCATAAGACATGAGGAGCCCGCCATGATTAAGCCCATCATGAAATCCGAGTTCTTTTTGCGTCTGCCTTCCGAAGACGCGGGACCCGACGATGCCGCGACCGGGCAGGATCTCCTGGATACGCTCCACGAGCATGAGCGCGAGTGCGTGGGCCTCGCCGCCAACATGATCGGCGTGCGCAAACGCATCATCTGCGTAAAGGACGGCAACAGGACACTCCTGATGTACAACCCTCAAATTCTTGAGCAGGTCAATGCCTATCAGACGAGCGAAGGATGTCTCTCGCTGATCGGCGAGCGTCCCTGTACCCGCTATCGCCGCATTAAGGTTGAGTATTTGGACGAGAACTTCGTCCACCGCATCAAAAACTTCTCGGGCTACACCGCCGAGATCATCCAGCACGAAATCGACCACTGCAATGGCGTCGTGGTTTAGGCCACCTGCCAAAATGAGGGTACCGGAGGCCTCCCTATGGATATCAGCCGCTTTGGCGAATTCGCCATCTTAGCGCAGTCACGCACGTTTCTTGATGCGGCGGAACTGCTTTTCATGTCGCAATCAACCCTCTCCAAGCACATCATGGCAATGGAGCACGAACTCGGCTGCAAGCTCATCGATCGAAGCCAGCGCCACGTAACACTCACCGCGCAAGGTGAAGCGCTCCTCCCCTATGCGCAAAAAATTGCGACGCTTCAGCACCGCTATCTTGCCGCCATTCAAATAGGCGCAGGTGAGCCGCTCGAGCACCTCACCGTCGGTTCTATCCCCATTATGGCCCCTTATGGGATCACGGACGCCGTCATCGATTTTCAGCAGGCGAACCCCTCATATTCTGTCGAGCTCATCGAGGGCGAGGGCGACACACTCAAGCGCATGCTCCTGCACGAGGACATTGACCTGGCCTTCATCCGTGACGGCGGCGCCATCGAGCCGGAGTTCAAAAAGATTCCCTTTACGACCGACCGGCTCGTGGCCGTCCTTCCGCTCGACCATCCGCTCGCCGAACGTGACGCCGTTGAGATAGACGACCTTATCGACGAGAATTTCCTCATGCTTCCCCAAGGCTCGTTCGTAAGCGAGCTCGTCCTTTCCCTTTGTCGCGAAGCTGAATTTGGCCCACGTGTTACGTTCACCGGCAAACGAGCCGAGAACATCATCTCCCTTGTCGCGCGCGGCGCCGGCGTCTCATTCCTCATGCGCAAGCCGGCGGAATCGCTTGCCAGCGGAAAGGTAGCCCTGGTGCCGCTTGAGCCCGCGACGACCTCCGAGGTCAGGCTCTACCTCAAGCGGAACGCCGCGCACTCGCAGGCGGTCGTCTCGTTCATCGGCTTCCTCCCCTACCGTCAGCTCCTGCAGGGCGACCGTACATCTTCCACCGCGGCACGACCGTCATAATCCCCGCTGCTCCACAACCGCAGCCCTGTGTCCGCAAACACGCTGACAACGGCACATAATACAAATATGCCTCGGGCGGCACGTCGCCGTCCGAGGCATATTTAGTTAAAGTGCGCAGAAAGACTAGTCCACCGAGATGTTGAGTGCCTTACCGCCCTCGTCCTTCTTGGTACCGATCGCCATAGCGGCGACAAGAGCCAGAACGAAAGCGACCACACCGGAGATGACAAGGCCGATAAAGCCCGTGTCGATGCCGGCAGGGTTAATAAAGCTCGGGAAACCGAGCGGGCCGGAGGCGCCGAAGGCATAGAGCTTGGCACCCATGAGGCCGGCAATGGCGCCGCCTACACCAGCGGAAATAAAGGTTGCCCACATAAGGCGCTTACGCGGCAGCAAGATGGCGTAAAGCGCAGGCTCGTTGACACCGAAAATCGAAGAGACAAGGGCGGGAATGTTGACGGCAGCATTTTCCTCGGAGTCCTTGGTTCGGATGATCATGCCAAGCACAGCGCCGGCGATGGCACAACCGCCTGCATACACGAGCGGGTTAATGAGGTCATAGCCGTAGGTTGCGACATCGAGGAACCACAGCGGGATGATGCCCCAGTGCAGGCCGAACATGACGAGCAGGCTCCAGAACGTGCCGATGACGAAGCCGGCGATGGCGGGTTGGAAGTTGATGAGCATCAGAATGATCTGGGCAACGATGTTGGAGAGGACCGTCATGACCGGACCGACCACAAGCAGGCCAAGGATGCCGCAAATGAGGAGCGTCAGGATGTTGGAGAAGAACGAGCTCACAAGCGCGGGCAGCGCGTTAGAAAGGGCCTTGTGCACCTTGGAGGCAATCCAGACGATAAAGATCGCAGGCAGAATCGTCGATGAGTAATTCTGCATGATCAGCGGGATGCCAAAAATATCACCGTAGACATTGGACTCGAAGACCGTACCGGCGCCGAGCGTGTAGAGCGGATCTCCGCCCATAAGGGCAACGAGCGTCGGATAGACGAGGATACCGCCGAGCGCCATTCCCATAACGGGCTTAAGTCCGAACTTCTTGGCCGACGTCCAGCCAATGATTAGCGGAAAGTAATAGAAGACCGAATCTCCGATTGCCGAGAGCGTCACATACGTATTGCTGTCCTTGGCAAGCCAACCGGCAACCGTGCAGAGCGCGAGCATCGACTTGATAAAGCCACCGGCCATAAGCACGCCAAGAACCGGTTGCAGAATCTCGGAGATGATGGCCAGCAGACGCGAGAATGGATCGCCCTTTTTGACGTCGTCGCCTTCATCGATATCGAGTGCGGGTTTGGAGTCGAACCCGCCAATCTGAACAAGGTCGTTGTAGACGGCCTCGACAGTGGCACCAATCACGACCTGATACTGTCCGCCGGCCTGGATGACGTCAACGACGCCCTTCGTCGCCTTAAGCTCATTGGTCTGGGCGAGCGATTCATCCTTGAGGTGGAAGCGGAGACGCGTAATGCAGTGGCTCACGTCTAACACATTGTCTCGACCACCGACCTTTGTGATGATTTCATCGCAAAGCTTCTGGTATTTCATGGAATTCTCCTTTTTCTGAGCGGGGTATAGCATCGATTTCATGCCTCCGTAGTCGACGTGGGAGGGCAAGGAACCCACTTCCCCCTTTGAAATCCGCGGACGCACGTACGCCCGGGATGCGAAACGGCAGAGAAGATGGAAGATGCCGATCACATGGCGGCGAGCCTCATTGGCCCATGTCACGCAATCAGGTCTACAAACGCGAATCTGCTGCGCCGAGAAGTCTCGTCGTCTGGCAGAACTTGTCACACAGACGTTCCGGTTCGCCCTGGGGAATCTGAGTACGCTCGGTCTCAAAGGAGAGGCCGTACTCGCGTGCCGGAAGGAAATACTCGAAATAGCCGTTGGTGTAACCGCAAACTATTCCCTCGACCGGGCATTCGCGCTTCATGCGAATACCCAAGTCGCTGCCGAGCTCACTCGGGAACACAAAGAGATGCAGGCCGCCCAAACTGATGACGGCACACTTAAGCGTGAGCGAAAAGTCGTCATGGGCAACGGTGTGATAGAACGTCTGAGGCTCGATGCGGTCGAGAACGACCTCGCGATCGAGCTTGATCTGGGAAATCGCCTCGGCAAGACCGGTCGAAACGCGCTCGACCTCGGGAATGCCGCGTCCCTGGCGAAAATTGCGGTCGCTACAGTCGCCAGCAGCACCGACGACCATGGCCGGATAGTAACCAAGACTCTGAGCGAGCTTTTTGCCGGTGAGACCGGCGAGTTCGCTCGTGAGCTCCGTGCAGTCGGGTCCGACGCAAGCGGAATGCACCGCCCAGTTCACAAAGCCCGCAAATGGCTTGCCTTCGGTATCGAAGAACGATACGACAATGACCTCATTGTCGGCGAGTTCACCTGGGATGATGCGGTTGTCGTAGAAACCGGTGATGACCCGCTTGCCCAAGCGACAAATCGCGGGCTGTGCGTTGGCGCGGCACTCCTCCAAGCATTGGCAAATGGTATCGAGGAACCAGCGGTAGTAGTTCTCGTCGAACTTTCCCGTCCACCAGCTGCGGTGGTAAGCGACGATTGAAGTATGGTCGTGCGTCGCCGAGAGCAGGACGCAATCACGGTCAATGCCGTAGCGCTCGGCGAGCATTGTCTTGACTTCCTCGGCCATGCTTTCCTCGAACTCGAGGACATCGGCATTAAAGAGAAACACTTCACGTTCGCCTTGCTGGAAGAGAATGGCGTTGGCGAAGACGTCGTCATGGACGCCCGTCGCAGGTTCAAGACGGTTGGGAAGATTGCGGTAGCCAATCAGGTAGATGTCGCCCTGTGGGGTGATTTTGCGGCGCGCGTGTCCAATGTTCATGCACGTTCTCCTTCTGTGTCACGCCGCATTCAAGGCGGCAATGATGATTTCGACGAGGCGCTCATGGGATCCGGCGGCAAAACCGGAGTTCATGGCCTCATAGGTGATCTTTTCGTACGCGTCGGGAGCCGGTAGGTACTTCTGTCCGCCGTTGACGAGCGTGGCAAAGAACACAGAGCCGGACCGAGCGGCGCGCACAGTGGCGCCGAATGCACTCGAGACCTCGGGTTGTACGCCGACAAGCTCGACGTTTCCCAGTCGGAGCAGATAGACCCTCGTGCGCTGCTCGCCAGCGGCATGAAACTCATACGTTCGGTGCGGAGCCAAAGAGTGAAAATCGGCGCGTGTCTGAGCGGGCAGGAGAACGTCGACCGTGCGGGCATCGATGCCGGTAGCGTCATCCTCACGCGCCATGCGAGCGGTCTCGATTAAAGCATCGCCCAAGGCCTGCCCCTGCTGGTGCAGCATGCGGTATCCGTCCTCATGGGCATCGACCGTCTGCTTAACGCCGGCCGCATCGAACATGACGTTCATGGCGCGCTCCGCCGGACTTTGGTCGCCCGCGGCGCCTGGCAGCAACAGGGCAACGCCGCCCAGCTCGCGCTCGAGTGACATGGCGGCAAAACCAAAGAGGTCTCCGCTCGCCATGCGCCTCCCCTCGGAGTCGCGCGACCCGTCGAGCACGGAGGACTGAACGTCCGCCGTCGCGAGCACGGCAACATACTCGCCCCCGGCATCCCTTATGGCGAGTACGGGCATCGTGTGGTCGGCAAACCCCCTGGGATTCGAGCCCAACCACCAGCCGGCAGGCGTCTCGATGTCGCGATTAACGTTCACGGGGCATTCGCCCTCCACAGTGGCGAGAGTGACGGAGCGAATGCCCGCAACAGCGCGCTCGACAGCCGTGCGGGCGGCAGCGACGAGTGCTGCGCGATAGCGCTCGTTGCGATTGCGGGTAGCATCGTCGGCAAGATGCCCGGGAGTGCGGACGTGAGGCATGGAAAACGTGTGGGTAGGAACCACCCAAGAATAAGCACCGCTGCAATTGGCGGCATCCTCAACAATCTCACGCAGATCGGCGAGTAGAGCCGGAGCGATCGAGGTGACCTCAAGCGAAAGGACGCAGGCGCGTCGCCCCGTTCCCTCGATGATAAGGGCACGGGCGAAGACCTCATGACGGAGTTCGTCGAAACCGTCGAACGGCAACACGTCCCCAAGATCGATGGCCACACGAGCGGCCCCAGCCCTCATCTCTCCTTCGTCCATGGCAGATACTCCCCTCTGATTGCCGCTCACTCGACACCGTACAGTTGCTGCGCTGTACCGCCAAGCACAAGGTCGCTGTCTGTATCGCTCAGATTTGCAGCGCGAACGCAGGCGACACCCTCGGTGAGCCACTCGCGTTTAACGGGATAGCTCGTGCCAAAAACAATATGGTCTGCACCCAGCACGTCAACCGCACAGGCGAGGAGTGTCTTGCCCCAAGGCTGAGCATGGGACATGTCGAAATAGATGTTGTTCTCGAGGTGCCTGGAAACGGTCTCGGTATCGACCTGAAAACGGCCAGAAGCATCAGGGCGCTTGGGGCCATGAGGCAGCAGCATCTCCTTGAACGCAAAGTATGCGCCGCCGAGCATGGAGTGGACCATCTTGATATTGGGGTAGCGCTCAAAGAAATCACCAAAGATCTCTCGGCCGATCGCCGTAGTTTGGTCGACGCAGCGGCCATAAGAGCGGCGAAGGTTGTCGTACGCGAGAAGCGACTCGTTCTCGACCGGCACGGGAACATGGTGCACGTAAACGGTGACATGGCGTTCGTTCAGGTGCTCGAAAAAGCTCGAGAAGACCTGGTCGTCGAGATAGCGCTTGCCGTAGTGAGCGCAGAGCTGCACACCCGCAAAACCATCGTCGAGCCTGCGGTCGAGCTCCTCCAAATTCGCTTTGGTGCCAAAGGGCGGCACAGCGACAAGCGGAATCAGACGGCCACTTGACGCCTTCGCGTCAGCAGCCATACCGTCGTTGAAACGCCGGCACATCTCGAGCGACATCCACTCGTGACAGCCGGGGAGCTTGAGGATCGCCTTGTCGACCCCCGCCTCATCCATATCGGCCAAGCGCTTCTCGAGGGTGTAGTCGCCCTCAATGTAGTTAAGACCCGGAGAACCGGCGGGCATCTCGATCACGATCTGTCGTTTGCCGGCGGAATTCATGGTCAGATAGCCTTCGGTGTCATAGGCGCGGGGTACCTCGGCCAAAAACTGTTCGCAGAGCGTCTCGTCATGAAAGATGCGCTCGTCGAACCAGTAGGAATTTGCATCGATAATCATTGGTTGGAACCGCCTTTCATCTTGTTGAAAACATTCTAGAAAAGCAGGTACCCGGACATCAATTCCAGCTTAAGCCCATTGTATTCCATTTTGGAATAGAACTAGCCGCTCACGCGCGAACCTCGCCCGCTCAACGAGACAAGCGCTAACAGCACGGGCTTAGACAGAAAACGGTCGGCCCGCATCCGTTGCGGGCCGACCGTTTCATTACAGGCTACCTTTGCCGTTACGCCTGGCGGTAATGGTCAAAGAAGTCGGCGAGGTCTTCGAGGGACTCTTTGAGTACTTCCATGCGCGGCAGGTACACGATACGGAAGTGGTCGGGCTCAGCCCAGTTGAAGCCGCCGCCGCGCGTGATCAGGATCTTCTTCTCGTGCAGCAGGTCAAGGGCGAACTGCTCGTCATCGGTGATGTTGAACTTCTTCACATCCATCTTGGGGAAGATGTAGAACGCCGCGCGCGGCTTAACCACCGAGATGCCGTCAATCTTGTTAAGCGCCTCATACACAAAGTTGCGCTGCTCGTAGACACGGCCGCCAGGACGGATGTAGTCGTTAACGGACTGATGACCACCGAGTGCCGTCTGAACGATCGACTGAGCCGGCACGTTGGAGCACAGGCGCATGTTGGAGAGCATGTTGATACCCATGATGAAGTCGCTCATGCAGCGCTGGTTGCCCGAAAGCACCATCCAGCCAATACGATAGCCCGCAATCATGTGCGACTTGGAAAGGCCGCTAAAGGTGACACAGGGCAGATCGGGAGCGAGCGAGGCAATCGAGACGTGCTCATAGCCGTCCATGCACAGGCGGTCGTAAATCTCGTCTGCAAAAATCATGAGCTGGTGCCTGCGCGCAACCTCAACGATGCCCTCGAGCACCTCACGCGGATAGACGGAACCCGTGGGGTTGTTAGGGTTGATGATGACGAGGGCTTTGGTCGCGCTCGTGATCTTGGACTCCATATCCTCCAGGTCGGGATACCAATCCGCCTGCTCATCACACAAATAATGTACGGGATGACCGCCGGCAAGGGTTGCGCACGCCGTCCAGAGCGGATAGTCAGGGCTGGGGATCAGAATCTCGTCGCCATTGTCGAGCAGCGCGTTCATCGAAAGCTGAATGAGCTCGGACACGCCGTTGCCCGTGTAGATATGCTCCATCTGAACGTTGGGCAGGCCCTTGATCTGCGAATACTGCATGATCGCCTTGCGCGCGGAGAACAAGCCGCGCGAGTTGGAATAGCCTTCGCAGTCGGGCAGCTGCTGGCGCATGTCCTTGATGACCTCGTCGGGCGTGCGGAAACCGAAGGGCGCCGGGTTGCCGATATTGAGCTTGAGGATGCGCTCGCCCTCGTCCTCCATACGGGCAGCCTCGTCGACGACGGGACCGCGCACGTCATACAGGACGTTATCGAGCTTGGTGGATTTAGAAAAAGTACGCATGGTGGTGCTCCTTGCAATTTGAGCTGAGGGATGGGGTTCGGGCTTGGAATCGTTGCGGGGTGATGATGCCTCGCCTTGATCGGCGTCGCCGGCAAGCAGCCAGGTAACATCGACCTCCAAAATACGGGCGAGCAGCTCAGCCACATCGCGCCGCGGGATCGTCTTGCCGCTCACATATTGGCTCATCTGACTCTTGCCGAGTTTTTTGCCGAGCATCTCCGATGCGCGGATTACGTCCGACTGGCGAACGTCGCGATCGGACATAGTCTGTCGCAGGCGATCGCTAAACGTCTCTTGGGCCACTAGAACCTCCTTGCTGGCAAAGTTCAATTTATAGAATACGAATTGAACCAAGGTTCAATTTAGGCAGCAGTATAACGCGGCACCTCATTCGAAAGTTCAATTTCATAAGAAAATGCACCAGACTCTGAGATTTGCCCAAAGTGGGCAATGACGCGCACACGTTTAGAGGTATTCGAGGAAACGGGCGGCGGCAAGCGAAACATCGGCCGTTCGATATATCGCATTGATCTGCCGATGAGGATGTCCCTCGAGCGGACGCACGGCAACATCGAACTGACAGCGACGCAAGATGAGCGCGGGAAGAATGCTAACGCCCAGGCCGTCCTCGACCATAGCCATAATCGCATAGTCATCCCAGGTCGACAGCTTAGAGCGCACCGCCAGGCCCGCGCGGCGAAACAGCGGCGTAATCTCGTCGTCGCTACCGCGTTCCAGCAGGATAAACTGCTCGTTGGCCAAATCGGCAAGGGAAACGACCTCCGCGGTGGCAAGCGAGGAGTCCGCTGGCACCACGGCCATCAGCTCGTCTTGCACCAACGGTCGCGACGCCATGCCGGCGCCGCGTGGCTCGCGCGGAATAAAGCCCAGGTCGCAGCGACCTTCCGCCACCCATTGTTCAATCTCTGAGTAATCGCCCATCAGCAACTCATAATCGACGTCCGGATGATCGGCGCGAAAGCGCGCAATCACCGGCGGCAGCACGTGGGTCGCCACACTCGAAAACGTACCGATGCAGATTTTGCCGCGCATGAGTCCACGCATCTCATCCACCCGTCGCTGCAAGCGAGTGAATTCCTCGCAGAGCGCCTCGACAGCCGGCATGACCTGCCGCCCGTCGGCAGAAAGAGCCACGCCCTCGCGACTGCGGTCGAGCACCTTAAAACCCCAGTCGGCCTCAAGATCGGCCACCATACGGCTCACGCCCGACTGCGAATAGCTCAGGCGCTCGGCAGCACGCGTAAAGCTTCCGGCGCGCACCGTCTCCAGCAGCACCTGCATCTTTTGGATATTGGTCTCCACGGCACGTCCCCACCCTTGCATGAGTTTTTGTCATGTTTTCCATGCATTATATTCGCTTTTCTTCTAAAGCCAGTTCACCCATAGTGAACATGTTCGGATATAGAGGGGATGTCAGCGCATGAACAACGGACTGTTTACATACTTAGCAGCATTACTGTTGTTTGGCTCTAACGGCATCATCGCCGCAGCTATCGCACTGCCGAGCTCCGATATCGTGCTGCTGCGCACTTTTCTGGGAGCCCTCTCGCTTTTAACCATCCTCGCCACTACCCAACACCATAAGTTGCAGGCGCCATCTCGTCCCCGCGAAGCCGCGGCCCTCCTCCTCTCGGGAGCTGCGCTGGGCGCCAGCTGGATTTTTCTGTTCCGCGCCTACCAGACGATCGGCGTCGGCGTATCCTCGCTGCTGTACTACTGCGGCCCCATCATTGTCATGGCGCTCTCCCCGCTCATCTTTGGCGAAAAGCTGACCGGCGGCAAAATCGCCGGCTTTGTCGCCGTCGCCTGCGGTGCTTTTCTCATTGCAGCGCAAGGTCTAGGCGGCAATATGCCCATTGCGGGCATCGTCTGTGGAATCGCCTCGGCCTTCTGCTATGCATTGATGGTCATCGCTAGCAAGGGTGCGCCGCACATCGAGGGCCTCGAGAACTCCACGCTCCAGGTGTGTGCCGCCTTTGTGACCGCACTGGTCCTCACGCTCATCACGCAGGGCGCTCCCTCATTCCTGTCCGCCGGTATCGCCGCCAGTATTGATTGGCGCGCCGTCGCTATGCTCGGCGTCGTCAACACCGGCATCGGTTGCCTGCTCTACTTTAGCGCCGTCGCCAAGCTGCCCGTCCAGACCGTCGCTGTCGTCGGCTACCTCGAGCCGCTTTCGGCGGTCGTGTTCTCGGCCGCCCTTTTGGGTGAAGCCATAACACCGGTCCGCCTGATGGGCGCCGCGCTTATCATCGGCGGCGCGATTTTTTGCGAACTCGCCGGCAAACGCGCAAACGCCAAGGCTGGCATCGCCCAGACAGCACGTGCTTAAAAGCCCTGCTTTGAAATGCTACCTGCATAGATAAATAATCCCCAGCTGAGGATTATTGTCTAAAATAACCCGATGTGCCAAACTGCTCTTGTATGTATAAAGACGGCATAAAGTTTTTTGTCCTAGACAGATAACCGGATGTCTAAGGGAGTCCTCGTGGCACACAACAAACTGGAGGCAAACCTCCAAGACCAGCGCGGGCAAGGCGGGCACGGAGCCATCCCCCTCTCCGCTGGCATGCTGCTCGTAACGCTCGGCGTCGTCTATGGCGACATCGGCACGAGCCCCATGTACACCATGAAATCAATCGTCGCCAACAACGGCGGCATCGGTACCGTCAGCGAGGACATGATCCTGGGCGCGCTTTCGCTCGTCATCTGGACCATGACGCTCGTGACCACGGTCAAGTACGTGGTAATCGCCATGAAGGCCGACAACCACAACGAAGGCGGCATCTTCGCCCTGTTCAGTCTCGTGCGCAAGGTGGCGCCATGGCTGATTCTCCCCGCCATGATCGGCGGCGCGGCGCTGCTCGCTGACGGCATCCTCACCCCCGCCGTCACGGTTACCACGGCCATCGAGGGCTTGCGCACTATCGAGTGGGGCCATGCGCTTTTGGGTGACGACCAGACCAACGTAATCATCATCACCATCATCATTATCTGCGGCCTGTTTGCCATGCAGCGCGCCGGCACCTCGTCAATCGGCAAGCTGTTCGGCCCGCTTATGACGCTGTGGTTCCTGTTCTTGGCTGGCGCCGGCCTGTTCAACATGCTCGGCAACTTGTCCATCCTGCGCGCGCTCAACCCCATCCGTGGCATCATGTTCCTGTTCTCGCCCATCAACCACTCGGGTATTATGGTGCTCGGCTTCGTCTTCCTGTCGACGACCGGCGCCGAGGCGCTCTATTCGGACATGGGTCACGTGGGCAAGGCTAACATTTACGCATCCTGGCCGTTCGTAAAGGCGGCCCTCATCCTTAACTATCTGGGTCAGGGCGCTTGGCTGCTCGCCAACAATTCCAATCCCCAGATGCTCGCGATGGATATCGTCAACCCGTTCTATATGATGCTTCCCGAGCCCCTGCGCCCCTTTGCCATCGTGCTTTCGGCCGTGGCGGCCATCATTGCCTCGCAGGCGCTCATCACCGGCTCGTTCTCGCTGGTATCCGAGGCAACGCGTCTCAACCTTATGCCGCATCTGCGCATCCACTACCCCAGCGACACCAAGGGGCAGCTCTATATTCCGCTCGTCAACAACATCATGTGGGTCGGCTGCATCTTCATCGTGCTGCTGTTCCAAAACTCCGAGCGCATGGAGAGCGCCTACGGCCTCGCCATTACCGTGACCATGCTCATGACCACGACGCTTTTGACGAGCTACATCGCCGGCATCCTCAAGCACAGGCTGGGTGCCTGCGTCTTCGCCCTGCTCTTTGGTGCCATTGAGCTGTGCTTCTTCGCCTCGTGCCTCACCATGTTCTTTGACGGCGGCTATGTGATGATCTTCTTGGCCGCACTGCTGTTTGGCCTTATGTATGTGTGGCGCCGCGGCACCGCCATCGAGCGCACGCAGACGATCCTGCTGCCCGTCTCCAAGTACATCGATCAGCTCAACCGCCTGCGCAACGACGAGACCTACCCCGTGCTCGCCGACAATCTGGTGTTCCTCACCAACAGCCCCGATCCGCTCACACTCGACCGCGACGTGCTCTATTCCATCCTGGACAAGCACCCCAAGCGCGCCAAGGCATATTGGTTCATCAACGTGCACGTTACCGACGAACCCTATACGCACGAGTATTCCGTCGAGACCTTTGGCACGGACTTTTTGTTCCGCGTGCGCCTGGACCTGGGCTTTAAGGTCAACCAGCGCGTCAACGCCTATCTGCGTCAGATCGTCGGCGACTTGATGGCATCGGGCGAGCTGCCGCCGCAACATCACACCTACTCCATCTACGAGACGCGCGGCAACGTAGGTGACTTCCGCTTTTGCATGCTGCGCAAGATGCTTGCCCCCGAAACGGACATCAACCGCAATGACCACCGCGTGATGGCCATCAAGTACGCCGTCCGCCGCGCCTGCGGAAGCCCGGCACGCTGGTACGGTCTCGAGAACTCGGCCATCATCATTGAGTACGTACCGCTCTTTGCCCGCATGCGCCCAGCCGTTAAGCTCGTGCGCACCCAGGTGCCGCTCGAGGTTCAGATCGAAGAGGCCGAGGAAATGGAAGTCGACATCTTCTCGGACGACTTGGTCAACGGCAACGAAGCCGGTAAGGACATGAACGTCGATCCCACCGAGTTGCTCGAGAGCGTCGCCGATACGCCCGAACAGCAACAGCTCGACGGCCTCGAGAACGAACAACTCAACGACGCCAACTTCTAGCGGCGCCATAAATCAACGACAGCGGCCCTGCGTCTCACGATCTGCCAGGGCCGCTTTTGTCTACGTTTTTGGCCAGGTAAAACACCTTTGAGGCTTTACCTGGACGTAATCGTAGACTGCTATTCGGCATTTCCGGGGCTAGACAACCGCCTGGCCCCAATCGGTCATATAACCCTAGCCCACATTGAAATGCCATCGAAAAAGAAGCAGGCTATAGAGACTGGTCTCTCACCCACTCGATGAGTTCGGGAATCGCATAAGCGTATTGCCAGGTAAAGTTATGAGTGTTTCCACCCTGGACCGTCTTGTCGGTGCTATCGAGAGTTCCCTTCTCTACATGAAGGAAAACGACATGCGCCCCATCGGTCACCGCTTGTTTACAGGCCGAGGAGCAGACATCCGAGAGCTCGACCATAAGCTCATCGAGCGTCTTCTGGCTGCTAGCCGCCTTGGCTCCTTCCTGGTTACCCGAAGGGTTTTTCTCTCCCGTTGCGTCGTAATCAACCCACAGGCCACTCGTATGTCCTTCGCCGTCATAGTTATAGGCGCAATTCAGCTGCTTCTCAACATAAGGAATTCCGATACTCGCGACACCCTTCTCGGGATCCGTCATGCCGCCATAGGAATTGGAATCGTCTTCAGAAACGAATATCACCATGGGCGTCTTGGCAATCGGAGTCATGTTGCCTTGCCCGGCAACGAGCATAAGCGCTGCAAAGGAATTGTCATCGGGATGCTTGGAGGCATATTCGATGAGGGCCATGCACCCGGCAGATTCGCCCGTCCCGTAAATGCGATCCGGATCGATTGAGTAACCCTGGTCGATCAGGTCCTCGATTACATGCAGGCAAGTCTCGATATCGCAACAAGTTCCAGCGATCGTCAGCACAAATTGTGACCCATCAGCCCAGGCAAGGGCTCCCAGACCTTGACGAAGATTCACCCTCACATCGCAGGTGGTTACCCCCGCATCCGGCAGGAAGAGCGTGATGGGGTATTTCTTTGCCTTGTCGTAGTCGTCAGGCTGTGCCAAGGCAAACGAAGCATGGAATCCAGTTTTGGGGTCATCGTAGGTCCCTGCAACAAACTTGTCTGCCTCGGAGTTGAGAACAGTCGAAGCCACGAGATATCGGGAGGATGTCTCGTCGCCTGTAAGCTTTTTACCTGCAGAATCCTTAAGATCCTTTATTTGGGCGATTTTGACGCAACCGCTATCAAGGGATACGGGACCGTTTGAGCCTACGCACCCACGCGTCATCTGAAACATCAACGTCTGTGCGCCCGCATCTGCTGGATCGAGCTCGACGATGACGTACGTTCCCTTGCTTTTGCCCCCTTCATCACTCAGCTCGGCTTTGTCGTTTACATAGGCAGTGACAATCGAGCGTCCCAAAACCGAGAAAGATCCCAGCCCCTTTTCCTGAGCCTGTTGACCGATGCCGCCATGTCCGGGATCAACCGAAGACGCATCGACATCCACGTCGTATTCAATCGCCACGCCGACAATCTTCTCTCCGATTGCATATGTTTTCGCAAGTGCAGAAACAGAGATAACGTGCTCGTAGAATTCGCTAACGTCGCTATCCGTGCCACCCGATTTGCCGTCGCTATCAACCTTCAGTGCATCATCCTTGCCGGCAGCCACGCTTCCCGCGCCACTTTCGCTTCCAGACGCGCAGCCAACAAGCATAGAGGCGGTGCCCGCCAGCATTGTGGCCCCACCGGCCGTTAAAAAGCTTCGCCGACTCATTTCGAAAGCCATTTTTATTGCCCCGTTCCCCAGCCCGCTTCTGACTGGATTTTCAGCATTTCTAATCAGAAATTAACGAAACGGAGTCCGTGCCTTCGAAGCGCCAAAACAGGGAATCCGTTGATGCCAGATGCCCGGCGCGCCGCTCGGAAGTAAAACTAAAGAAATTTTATATAATCTAAATGAGCCAATCGATTCGCTTTTGAACGGCTATTATTCCAAAGATGAATTGAAGCTACCGTTTGTTTAATATATCTTGACAAAGTCATCGGCATCATGTTTGCCTTCAACTTCTGATCTACCAAGCGGCCCTGCGCCTCACGAGAGGCGCAGGGCCGCTTTGCATTGCAGTAAAGCTAACGGCTACGAACGGCGCGGCTCGGGAACCACGAGCCTATCGGGGCTCGCGCCCTCGGCATCCATCAGGCTCACGTAGCGAATCGACGGATCCCCATACATCGCGTAGTAATAATTGCCCGTGCGCGCGCTAAAGCATCCGGTGTAGATAGTCTTCTCGAACTTGCCATCGCCCATCCTGGACGCTCCCTCGATCATCACCACGCCCTCGAGCGAGCGAAACATGCGAACGACGTTTTCGGTCTCGCTCTCCTTTTGTGGGTAATTGGCATTGAGGTACGCCGCCTTTACAAAACGGCTCGGCGAATAGCAATCGCCCGGAATGCCGCGCATGCCGGCACCGGCTCCATAGGGCTTAAGCTCGGCGGCACGCCATGTCGCCGTCTGCGGAAAATCGCTTGTGGCCGTGATATAGGTGCGCAGGTTTTCCATGTGCCACGGGAAAGTCGGCTGATTGGCAAGGGTGTCGACCGGATTGTCGTATACATGCAGGCCGTCAGCCATCATCTCGACCACGATGCTGCGCTGGCTGTCGCCGATAATCCAATGGAGCAGCGACACGCCCAGCCCCTCTCCGGCAGATTTGGCGACAATCACCGTGTCGCGCAGCGCGGCCTCGACCTCATCGACCGTCGAGAACGTCGCTGCCACCCACAGGGGAAACTCATAGGCCGCGATATTGTTCTTGCCGTCGACAGGGCCCTCGGCATACTCGGCATAACCCGGGAAATTGAGGCCCGCCACGGCGAGGCCCGCATCGTTGCCGCAGTCGAAGAACATAGGGTAGTTCTCGTAATCGATGCACATGCCGATTACCGCGTGCGCCGCCGACGCATCGTCGATAAACGAATACGGGACGTGGAACCCGCGCGGCATCACGCGAACCTGTTGGCCGTAGTCAAAGCTCCAGTCTAGGTTGCGGCCTAGATACATGTGACCAGAATTATCGGTAAATCGAATGCTCGTACACATAGCGCCTCCTAGCTTTACGTTCCTGCTAAGGTTATTGTCACCAAACAAAAAGGCGCTAAACACAAAAGCCCGGACATGACAACAATGTCACGTCCGGACCAAAAGAGACGAAGTGCGGTGCTTTGGTCCCCTTAGACCAACTTTCCTAGACAGTGGTCAATCATGTGTTGAATCATCTGCGCCTCGAAGCCCACAAAGTCCTGCTTGCGCTCGCGCATCTTGCCGTCGACGATCACGTCATAAGCGACCTTGCACTTGATATAGCGCGTGGACTTGGTGACCTCCTCGTGCGTCAGGCAGCTCTCCTCCATCTTGCTGGCGCCCAGGCCAAACACCAGACGGGGGTTGTAGAGCACGTGGGGCTCGCCGGCATCGTCCAGGTAGACGCAAACCTTCTTGGTAACGCCAATCTGGTTAGCGGCCAAGCAGCCGGCATCGTCGAGCGACTTGATGGTATCGATCAGGTCCTGAGCAACCGACTCGTCCTCGACGGTCGCAACCTCGCAACGCTGGGACAGGATAGCCTCGTCGTGGCAAAGCTCTTTAATCATACGTTCCTCCATAGGGGTCGTTGTAACCGCTTAAGTATACGGTACCCACACATTTTCATGCGAAAAATACCGTCCGTCTGCTACAAAGCGCCGAACATCAACATGCGAGGAACAACAGCGTCGTAAAGGGGCTATAGTGGGTGAGTTCGTGTCAATCGGCCTAAACTCGGGGCCGAGCAAGGAAAGGGTATGCATGGACGAACTATTTCACGTCAGCGAGCGCAAGTCCACAATCGGGACCGAACTCCGCGCTGGACTGACAACATTCCTGGCGATGGCCTACATCATCGCCGTCAACCCCGCGGTGCTCTCGGGCGCTGGCATCGATGCGGGAGCGCTCGCCTGCGCCACCTGCCTGGGCGCCGGCATCATGACCATCTGCATGGGCATCTTCGCCAACCGCCCGCTCGCCTGCGCGTCGGGCTTAGGCGTCAACGCGATGATCGCTGGAATCACCACCACCGTCTGCGGCGGTGACTGGCACGTGGCCATGAGCGTCATCTTCCTCGAGGGTATCGTCATCTTGCTGCTCGTGCTTTGTGGCCTGCGCGAGGCCATCATGGACGCCATCCCGGTTGTCCTGCGTCACGCCATCTCGGTGGGTCTGGGCCTGTTCATCGCCATGATTGGCCTGTGCGATGCCGGCATTATCACCGCTGGCGCCGGTACACTCGTCGGTCTGGGCGACATCACCTCCCCCACCTTCATCGTCGGCATCATCTCCATCCTGGTGACAGTCGCCCTCGCCTGCCGCAACGTCCCCGGCTCGCTGCTCATCGGCATCGTCGTCGCCGTCATCGCCGGTATCCCCCTAGGTGTGACCCATGCTCCGACCGGTATCATCGCCCCGCTCGACTTCTCGAGCATCGGTGGCCCCATCGCCGACGCCGGCGGCGTGCCCGCCATCGTCAAGGTCCTTACCGACCCCACGCTCCTCGTCATCTCGTTCTCGCTGCTCATGAGTGACTTCTTCGACACCATGGGCACCGCGATGGCCGTGGCCAAGCAGGGCGAGTTCCTCACCGACGACGGCAACGTCGAGAATATCAAGGAGATCCTGATCGTCGACTCCGCCGCCGCCGCTGTGGGCGGTTTCATGGGCGTCTCCTCCATCACCACCTTCGTCGAGTCCACTTCCGGCGCCGCCGACGGTGGCCGCACGGGCCTCACCTCCGTCACCACCGGCGTGCTGTTCATTCTCGCCGCGTTCTTCTCCCCCATCGTCACCATCGTTTCCAGCGCCGCCACCTGCGGTGCTCTGGTCTACGTCGGCTACCTCATGATGAGCGAGGCCTCCGAGATCGATTGGTCCGACGTGTCGCAGGGTTTCCCGGCGTTCATGATTGTCGCCGGCGTGCCCTTCACCTACTCCATCTCTGCCGGCATTGGTCTGGGCTTTATCGCCTACGTGATCGTCGCGCTCTTTAAGGGCGAGGCCTCCAAGATCAAGCCGCTCATGTGGATCGCAGCCCTTGCCTTCCTCGTCTACTTCTTCGTGGCGTAACGGCATAGTCTGCCGAAGCAAAACAACAAGGCGCGGAGTCGCATCGAACGGCTCCGCGCCTTTCTTTTAGCGTCTGCCCCCGTGCCAGCGTGCGACAATTGAGGCTGTCAATATCACAACACCGAGAGAAGCCTGCCTTGGAAGCGCATCATAAGCAGATAACCGTTTATTCAGAGCGTGCGGAAGGTACGCCCGTCATCTACCTCCCCGTGGTTATGGGCGACGGTAGTGAAGTCTACGAGCGCTGCCGAGAGCTCGACTGCCCGCCGTTCACCCTTGTCGCCATCGGAGGACTCGATTGGAATCGCGAGCTGAGCCCCTGGGAATGTGAGGGAACTATACGAGATGCCGAGCCCTTTGGTGGACAGGCTGCTGGTTTTCTTGACGAGTTGTTGAAGCAGATAATCCCAGAGGCCGAATCATCGCTCCCGCAACCGCCCACCTGGCGCGGCGTTGTCGGCTATTCGTTGGCGGGTCTTTTTGCACTGTGGGCACTTTGGCAAACAGATGTCTTTGAGCGCGCGGCGAGTGCATCGGGGTCGCTGTGGTTCCCCGGCTTTATCGACTACGCGCGTGAGCGCACGATGACAGCCACGCCCGACGCCGCCTATCTGTCGCTCGGTAAAAAGGAAACCAAGACGCCCAACCGCATGATGCGGCACGTACTCGACGACACGCGCGCGATGGAAGAGCTGTTTATAGAGCGTGACATTCCAACAACGCTGGAGCTCAACCCCGGCAATCACTTTGCCCAAACTGACCTGCGCATGGCGCGCGGCATCCACTGGATACTGACGCATTAAAAATGGCGTCCACGCGTACATACGCATGGACGCCATTTTTAATTTGGCTGAACGCAGCTGCTATTCAGCAGTCTCCTCAAGCTCGGAAGTATCGAACTCAAAGTCATTACCGGGCAGGATGGCGTTGAGCACAATGCCCACCAGCGAGCCCACGGCAAGGCCCGAAAGCGAAATCGTCACGCCGCCCAGCTCCAGCACGATGGCACCGGCGGTACTGTAGGCAATGCCGAGCGAAAGCACGAGCACCAGAGCCGCCACCAGCACGTTGCGGTTGTTCTGGAAATCAACCTGATTCTCGATGAGGTTACGCACGCCAACGGCGCTGATCATGCCGTAGAGCACGAGTGACACACCGCCGATAACGCACGCCGGCATAGCAGCGATCGCAGCAGCAAACTTGGGGCAGAACGAAAGCACGATGGCACAGCAGGCGGCAATGCGAATCACGCGCGGGTCGAACACACGCGTAAGCGCAAGCACGCCGGTGTTCTCGCCATACGTGGTGTTGGCCGGAGCGCCAAAGAGCGACGCCAAGATGGTCGCCAGGCCATCGCCGAGCAGGGTACGGTGCAGACCGGGATCGGCAATGTAATTGCGTTCGCAGGTAGAGCCAATGGCGGAGATATCGCCAATGTGCTCAATCATGGTCGCAAAGGCCAGCGGCATGATGGTGATGATGGCCGTCGTGGCAAGACCGCTATCGAGCTGCGGGCCAAAGAGCGCAAACACGGTGTTGTCCCACACGATGGGCAGACCGACCCACGGAGCGGCGGCAACGCCCGAAAAATCGACCTCACTCAACGCAGCCGCAACGGCATAGCTCACCACAACGCCCAGCAAAATCGGCACGATCTTGACCATGCCGCGGCCCCAAATATTGCAGATGATGATGACGGCCACAGCGACAGCGGCGACAAGCCAGTTGGTCTGGCAGTTGGCGATGGCAGAGCTCGCTAGGATCAGGCCGATGGAAATGACGATGGGGCCGGTCACCACCGGCGGGAAGAAACGCATAACGCGCTTGGCGCCAAAGGCGCGGAACAGGGCCGCGAGCACCGGATAGAGCAGGCCGGCACAAGCTACGCCCAGGCAGGCGTAGGGCAAAAGCTCGGTCTCGCCGTTGGCGCGATTGCGGCATAACCGGCAATAAAGGCAAACGATGAGCCCAAAAATGCCGGCACCTTACCGCGCGATAGAAAATGAAACAGCAGCGTGCCGATGCCGGCGAACAGAAGCGTCGCCGAAACGGAAAGGCCGGTGAGCACGGGCACGAGCACCGTGGCTCCGAACATCGCAAACATGTGTTGCAAACCCAACACAAACATGCGCGGGCGGCCGAGCGATGACGCATCGTAGATGGCATTGGTGACGGCGGGCGTCGAGGATTGGGACATGGAAGTCCTTTCATGATGGAAGGGCGATCAGGCATATCGGATAACCTGCCCGAACGATACGATCCGAACCATTGTACGTGATACGCCATGTCTCGCACGCACCGTCACCTGCGAACGGTAGCGTTACTTCCAAACGCGCTCGGCAATGCGCTTGACCAGCGCGATCTTTGCCCACTGTTCGTCCTCGGTCAGTTTGTTGCCAATCTCGCAGCTGGCAAAGCCGCACTGGGGCGACAGGTACAGGTTCTCGAGCGGCACATACTTTGCGGCCTCGTGGATACGTTCGACGATAACGTCCTCGTCCTCAAGCTCAGCCGCCTTTGTAGTAATCAGTCCCAGCACCACCTTCTTGCCGGGGGCAACGTACTTGAGCGGCTCAAAACCACCGGCGCGGGGCGTGTCGAACTCCAGATAGAACGCATCGACGTTCTCATGTGCGAACAGGTACGGCGCGATGGGGTCGTAGCCGCCCTCAAAAGCATAGGTGGAGTGATAGTTGCCGCGGCACACGTGCGTGTTGATAACCAGATCGTCGGGCTTGTCCGCGATTGCGTCATTGTTGAGCGCCACACCTAGCTCGGACACCTTTTGCAGGTCAACCGGACTCATGCCGGTCTTGGACACAAAGTCGGTATCGCAATAGATGCCCCAGGTGCAGTCATCAAATTGGATGTTGCGGCAGCCCGCGGCATACAGGTCGGCAATCACGGTGCGGTATGCTGCGGCAATGGCATCGGCGAGCTCTTCGTCGGTCTTATAGACGGCGCGCAGGCTCTCCTGCTGGCCATCACAGCGGTCGAGCGTGACTTCAGAGAACGTCTGGATCGGCGCCGGAATGGTTTGCCGTGCGACCTGGCCCTCCCCCTCGAGTGACTTGACAAATTTGAAGTGCTCGACGAACGGATGGTTCTCGCCGCTAATGGGGCCGGTTACCACGGCGGTGTCGGCGGTAGTCTCCTCATCGTGAAACATGTAGCCCGTACGCGAGGCGCGGCGCTCAATGCCGTTGAGTCCCCACATAAAATCGAGGTGCCAGTAGCTGCGGCGGAACTCGCCATCGGTGATCACCTGCAGGCCGGCGGCCTTCTGCTTGGCCACCAAATCGCGAATGGCATCGTCCTCGACGGCCTTAAGGCCGGAAGCGTCGAGTTTACCCGCGACATAGGCGGCACGGGCATCCTTTACAGCCTGCGGACGAAGAAAACTGCCGACGATATCGGCACGAAACGGCGCGTTCGGTTGAATCGAAGTGCTCATAGATATCTCCCTTTGCATTGGTTGCTTTACTGGGACAGAGTATGAGCGCTTATATGGTCATCGTAAAATATACGTTTATAACAGTTTGATATAGATGCTTCCTATATCAGTCTGGACTGTCATAAAGAGACTTGAACCGTGCGGAGCACAGCAGCCTAGATATGCTGACGAATCGCGTCGATATAGGCCCGACCGTAGCGCGTGAGCGTCGTGTTCTTGCGCGTGATGATGCCAATCTCCATGTACTCGTCCACGTCGAGCGGAATCGAGATAATGCCGGGGCCGTTGAGCTCGTGGCTGATCACGCCCGAGCATACCGTGTAGCCGTTGAGGCCCATGGCCAAATTGAACAACGTCGCACGGTCGCGCACGCGGATATTTTTGCGACGCTCGAACGTCGAGGTCAGCTCCTCGGAATAGTAAAACGAGTTGTAGCTGCCCTGCTCGTAGGACAGGAACGGGTAGTCTTCCAGATCCTCGAGCGTCACGCTGGAGCGGCCCGCCAGCGGATGGTCGGCGCAGACGAAGACATGCGGCGTGGCGCAGAAGAGCCCTTCGAACACGAGCTCGTTGGCGGCAAGCATGCGCTCGATGACCTCGCGATTGTGCTCCGACAGATACAGGATGCCGAGTTCGCTTTTCATATGCGCGACATCCTCGATAATTTCGTGGGTCTGCTCCTCGCGCAGGGTAAAGTCGTAGCGCGCGGCATCGAACTCGCGGATCACATCGACAAACGCATTAACGGCAAAGGAATAATGCTGGCAGCTCACACTAAAGTGCGGCACCTGCTCGGACGTGCCTTTGTACTTGCCCTCGAGCAGGTCGGCCTGGTCGAGCACCTGGCGCGCGTAGCCCAAGAAGGTCTCGCCTTCCTCGGACACAATGACGCCCTTGTTGGTGCGCTCAAAGATATGCACACCCATCTCGTTTTCGAGATCGCGAATCGACGCGGTAATCGAGGGCTGCGACACAAAGAGCCGGCGCGAGGCCTCGGTGATGCTACCGCATTCGGCAACCTTAACAACATATCTGAGCTGCTGGAGCTTCATAGCCTTCTCCCTAGACGTTCGTGACGCCAAAACCTGCCGCGTCCATTTGACGCATAAACGACGGCATCTCCCCCGTCGCGGCGCAGGCGGCAATCTGATGCAGAGCCCCGGCAACCGCATCATCTGCCGCAGCGCCAATATGCCAGCGTGCGGCAGCCGTGACGGCCTCGTTGGCATTGGCGACTGCAACGGAGTTAGGAACGGCATCGATCATGGGCAAATCGTTATCGGAATCGCCGAATACGGCCACCTCGTCGGGCGTCAGGCCCAAAGCGCGCGCCAGCTCCAGCGCAGCGCAGCCCTTGTCCCAACCAGCCGGAAGGATGTCGAACAGGCGCACTCGGTTGTTGGGAAACACAAGCGAGAGTTCCGGCACCTCAGCGGCAACGCGCTCACGTAGCTCCGCGAGCTCCTCACGCGAACGGGCACTCCAGATATTCGCCTTAAACACCGACGCGTCATCGACGACGGGACGACATGGGGCCTCTTCGCCTTTGAGCCACGCGTTGCCGCCCGACTCCATGGCGCGACGAACGCGCTCGGGGTCACTCGTCACACAATGGGCATCGTTGCCCCAAAAGTCATCGCCCAGGCTGTAGACTTTTAGAAATGTATCGTCGGTCTCTTGCTCCAGATAGTCGGCCAAACGCATCAGAGCATCGTTGTCGATTGCGCGCGAGGCGACTACTTCGCCGTCAACAAACATCACCTGGCCGTTACAGAACGCACCGGTCGAATAACACCCGGAACGGTTTTTGAACATCCAGCCCATCGCGGACGGCTGACGACCCGAAACCGGCCCAAAGTGCAAACCCGCCGCCTGCATGGCATGAATACCCTCAATGGCGTAGTCGCTGGCGCCGTCATGCCCGGCTGGAATCAGTGTATCGTCCATATCGGTCAGCACAAGTTTGATCATAGAGTCCCCTCGGTCATTCTTAATCCCATCTATTGTACCGACCTGCCAAAAAGGGACAGGTTTATTTCGGCAGGTTTCATCTGGGAAAACGCAAAGTCCCAGTTGTTACCTGCCAAAATAAACCTGTCCCTTTTTGGCAGGTGCGCTAGTATAGGGAACAACAGATTCGATGCGGGAGTGCCGGCGGTGCAAACCACAAGGCTGAGAGGGCATGGGGCCCAATCCTTTGAACCTGTCAGTTAATGCTGGCGTAGGGAGCATGCCGCCTTTACAGGGGCGCTGTCTATGCACAGCGCCCCTTTTCTATGCCAAGGAGGCATGTGCAGTGATTGATTCGGAACAGCTTAAGCAACATATGGTCAAGGCCGTGGAGGAGATTCGCACCACCAATCCGATGGCCGGCTCCATCACCAACACGGTGACGATCGACTTTGTCGCCAACGCGCAGCTCGCTGTGGGTGGATCGGCCGCCATGGTCTATCTTCCCGACGAGGGCGAGGCGCTCGTTGCCGGCGGCGGCGCCATCTATCTCAATATGGGCACGCTCTTCCCCATCTACGAGCAGACGATTCCCCGCGCGGCCAAGGCGGCACACGACGCCGGCAAGCCCTGGGTGCTCGATCCGGTGGGTCTGGGCATCGGCAGTCTGCGCACCCAGTTGGTAAACGAGCTTAAGCAGTACAAGCCCGCCATCGTGCGCGGCAACGCCTCCGAGATCATCGCGCTCGCCGGCCTGTGGGGTCTTGAGGGCGAGGCGGCCGATCTGAGCCGCGTGCGCGGTGTCGATACCACCGACACGGTCGACGCCGCCCGCGATGCCGCCGTGGCGCTCGCCCGCTACACCGGCGGCGCCGTTGTGGTCTCGGGCGAAGTCGACCTGATCACCGACGGCATGACCGTGGCCAAGTCCCACGGCGGCAGCCCGCTCATGTCCAAGATCACCGGTTGCGGCTGCTCGCAAGGCGGTGTGCTGGCTGTGTACGCCTGCGCTGCCGACCCGTTTACGGCCGCCGTCTGCGGCACCGCCGTCTACAACGTTGCCGGCTCGCGTGCCGCCGCTGTCGCCGACGCCCCGGCAAGCTTTAAGGTCGCCTTTATCGACGAGCTCTACCGCGCAACCGCCCAGGACATCGCCAACAACCAGCTCGACCTCGAGGAGGCATAGGCCATGTCCGAGCCCGCAACCGATGCCGGCATGAATACGCTCGTCGCCGTGGCCATCGCCCCGTGCGGCACCGGCGATGAGCTGTCCGCCGAGGTCGCCGAGGTCGTGCGCGTCATTCGCGAGAGCGGCCTTCCCAACCGCACCACCTCGATGTTCACCGAGATCGAGGGCGACTGGGACGAGGTCATGCAGGTCGTGCGCGACGCAACCTTTGTGTTGGCGAGCAAGGGCATCCGCACCGAAGTCGTGCTCAAAGCCGATATTCGACCCGGATTTACCGACACCATGACCGGCAAGCTCGAGCGCATGGAAGCTCAGATCAAAAAGCAGGAGGAAACACGATGAGTATCCGCGACAACCTTGATATCTCGGCCTATCTGGTGCTCGGCCCCGAAAACACGCTCGGGCGCCCCGTGGGCGATGTGGTGGCCCAGGCACTCGACGCCGGCTTTACCTGCATCCAGGTGCGCTCCAAGGTGGCAAGCGCCCGCGAGATCATTGCGCTGACCGGCGACGCCGCGCAGGCAATCGCACAGGCCGGCAAGACCGGTCAGGTCGCTTTGCTGATTGACGACCGCCTGGACTGCGTACTCGCCGCGCGCGAGCAGGGCATTGCTGTCGACGGCGTGCACGTGGGTCAGAGCGACATTCCCGTCGAGGTCTGTCGCAAGCTGCTGGGGCCCAACGCCATCGTGGGCCTTTCCGCCCGTTGCGAGGAGATGCTCGAGTACGTCAAGACCGCCGACATGAGCCTAGTCGACTACCTGGGCATCGGCCCACTCCACGAGACCGAGACCAAGCGCGACTGCGGACGCGCGGCCGACGGCTCTATCATCACCAAGAGCTTTGAGGACCTGGCCGCCCTCCACGCGGCAAGCCCCGTGCCCATCGTGGTGGGCGGCGGCGTCAAGACGGCCGACCTGCCACAGCTCAAGGCCACCGGCGTCGACGGCTTTTTCGTGGTGAGCGCCGTCTGCAGCGCCGATGACCCCTACGCCGCGGCCAAGGAGCTCGTCGACACCTGGCAGCAGGCGTAAGTCTAGGCCGAGCAGCTGATTCGCAGCTTCATATCTTCAGCAATGGAAAGCACATCCCAGTTTGAGCCTCCATTCCGGGATGCGCTTTCCGCCGAGATGGCGGCAGCAGCCTCTACCCTGCCAGATATGCCTCCAGTGCCGGCAAGGTCGCCTCCGCATCGCGGCGACCAATCTGGTAGATGCGCTCAAGTTCATCGGGCTCGCGACACAGCGACGGCACCTTCACCGATTCGCTCGGACGCACCACAAAGATCTCGCCGGCAGCCTCGCGACGTGCCAGGTCATCGAGCGTGGCATTGTAGACCTCATGCCGGTGCTCAAGCGCTGCGACAAACTCCGGATAGTGACGGAACACGCGCCGCAGCATGGGCATCACGCTGTTGGGCTGCTTCACAAAGCCCGCCGGCTGCGTGAGTACCACGATATTGCGGTCATACCCCTGCGCAAACAGCCACGCGCTGGGAATAGAATCAGCCACGCCACCATCCAGATACTTATGCCCGTCAATAGCAACGGGACGCGTCGCCACGGGAATTGCCGACGACGCCCGAATCCACTCGATATCGCGCTCGTCGCCATACGGCAGATCGTGATAGACGGCCTTGCCCGTCTCGATATCGGTACACACGCACGTAAATCGCATGGGACAGGTGCGATACGCCTCCAAGTCGATGGGATCGCGCTCGATAGGCACCTCGTGATAAGCAAAGTCGGCATTGTACATATCGCCGGTTCGCAGCCAGCTGGTCACGCTCGCATAGCGCTTGTCGGCGCAATAGGCCTTGTTATAGCGAATGGCGCGGCCGATCTGGCGCGATTTAAAGTTGTAGCCAAACGCCGCGCCCGCCGAGACGCCCACCATATGGTCGCAGGTCAAACCGCGCTCCATCCATACATCGAGCACGCCCGCTGTATACATACCGCGGTAGCCGCCTCCCTCGAGCGCAAGCCCCACCGTGCGCGTCATATTTGACTGTGCCATGCGACCATCTCCGTTCCTGCGTTTTAAAACGGGACAAGTATACCCGTCAACATATACCGTCCCAGTCGCATTTTTATCGAACATCGCATCGTCGCGCTACTGCTTGTCGAATAATAGCCGCCCACAGCATGTACACCCATATATAATTGTGCACCGTTGTTTACACTACTCAGCTGTTATCAACAGCGAACATTAGCCGGTAAATTAACTCAACAACGCAGCAAGGCGGGGGCCTGGATACATGCAAAGCGCTGAGCAACGACGCGTGTACACAACGAGCTCGCCCGACGCAATCCGCCCCGACCTCAGAAAGCCGCTTAGAACATGGATACTGTCAGCAATTACACCGAAACGCTCGAAAAGACCGTCCGTGACCTTCTCGAGCGGCAGGAGGATCTGATCAGGACTGCCTTTACCGACCAGCTTACTGGGCTTGGCAACCGCGGCGGTTTTGCCCGTTCCCTCGAGGAGCTCTGGGAGCAGGACGCCCCCGTTACCATGGCGTTCATCGATATCGACAATCTCAAGCACTGCAACGACGTCTTTGGGCATGACGAGGGCAACCGCTATATCTTGCAGGTAAGTCTCTATCTTAAGCTGTATATGAAGGTGGGCGAAGCGGCGTTTCGCATAGGCGGTGACGAGTTTGCCATCCTATCTACGATTGCAACCGAGGACGACCTCGCCGAACGTCTGAAACACTGCCGAACGGTTCTGCTCAAAAACAACGATTCCGAGATGCCCCGCTCGTTTAGCTACGGAGTGTCACATGCCGACCCCGCCCTGGGCGAAGCTTCCAATCGCATGACGCTCGATGCCGACCATCGCATGTACGACTACAAGCTACGTCATGCAATGCACCTCGATCGACGCAATATCACGCAAGTTCACGCCGACGACTTCGAAATAAGCGATCGAATTTTTGACGCCTTTTCGATGCTCAACGAGGGCCGTTATTTCTTTATCGAGAACTTGGACAAACATCGCACCCTTTGGTCACAAGGTGCCTTGCGCGATCTTGGCCTTCCCTCGGAGCACATAGACAACTGTCGCGATTACTGGAAAACGCGCGTCCATCCCGACGACCTTGAGGCCTGCATCAACGACATCGACCAAGTCTACAACGGCACCAAGCACCGTCGCGTCATGCAATATCGTGTGCGCAACGCCGTCGGCGACTACGTCCTTTGCCGTGCTCGCGGGTTTCGTATCGACGGCGACGGAAATGTCCCCTCGCTCTATGTCGGTGAGCTCGTCAACCACTCACTTGCCGAAACCGTCGACGCCGCCACAGGCCTCGGAACGCAGCGCATGCTGGCCAACGCCATCGACGCCTGCCGCCGCGATCGTTGCGAGACAGGGCTTATAGCAGTGCGCGTTCGTGGCACGACAAAGCTCAACGAGCTCTACGGGGCCGAGGCTGTCGACAACATGCTTGCCGAATACGCTGGCCGCATGCTGTCGATCACCCGCGGCAGGAGCCGGGTCTACCGCTCACGAAGCGTCCAGTTCGTCGTGCTCAGCAACGAACTAGACCACGAGGCATTCGAGCAACTGACCCGCCACCTTAAAGAGGCCGTTTTCGCTCCTGTTCGAATCGCAGGCGACACCATTACTCCCGTCTGCCTTGTCGTCCCGGCCTTTTACGAGCACTTAACCCATCAAGCGACCGCCGTTTTAGGCGAACTCGACCGTCGCCTTCGCACGGCCGGCGGGCTTGTTCCCAACGACAGCCTCCCCATACCCGAGGCGGAGCGCAAAAGCGCCATAGCCGAACGTATCGACTCGCTCACGGGCCTCTATCGACCCAGCGAGTTTATGCGGCGCGCCAACGCATTTCTCGAGGCAAGGCGCAACGGCGCCTGGTGCATCGCCACGGTCGACATGGGCCACATGCGCCTGTTTAATGAATGGCACGGCCAGGCCGAGGGCGACCGCGTGCTCGCCGATGTGGGCACGGTCCTCAAGGACATCGAGAATGCCGATATGGGCGTCGCAGGATACTGGGGCCAAGATGACTTTTGCGTACTCATCCCCTTTAAGCACATCACCGTCCATCAAATCTACAACCGCGTTCGCGAGGCAGTAGCTAGGCATGATGACGGCGTAGGTTTTTGGCCGTCCATGGGCGTTTACCCCATCGACTCCAGTGAGGAAATCACCATCGATGCGCAGGCGAAGGCCATGTTTACCAATCGGCGCGCAAAAAACGACTTCAAGGAGCGCATTGCCATTTTCTGCCCCGCGGAGTACGAGCGCGAAGTCGTGTTCCACCGCACGCTGACCGAATTCCAGTACGCGCTCTCGGACGGTCGCATTACCTACCACTTGCAACCCCAGGTCGATATGGAAACCGGCGAGATTATTGGTGCCGAAGCGCCCACCCGCTGGATTGACAAGGACGGCTCTCTCATTTCGCCCGCAACGTTTATCCCCGCACTCGAGGATAGCGGCTTTGTAGTGACGCTCGACAAGTACATTTGGCAGGGTGTCGCCATATGGCTTCGCGAGCGTCTCGATCGCCGTCTTCGCGTGGTTCCGGTCTCGCTTAATGTGTCG
>CABUQY010000009.1 GCA_902493915.1 uncultured Collinsella sp. | reverse complement strand
TCATCGTGTCCCCCTGGATCCTGTCCGTGCTGACCACCGACCGCCTCTCGCGCAACTACGAGCTGGTCACCAAGCACAACCTCAAGTACCGCCGCTACTACCACCAGTTCGACTACTAAGAGCTATTCACAGGTCCGATATCTTGGCTGGTTGATATCTCGACCTACACAAGGGCGTCCGCATTCGCGCAGGCGCCCTTTTTGCGTTGTGACAAGAGGCTGCTGCTAACCGCTCGCCCTATGTTTCCAAATGAATACGGCGTGAGCGGCTGCGATGGATTTTCCCCGCAAGCACTCTAGTATGCTAAAGTACCCAGAAGACCGGCGGAGCTATGCCGGTCTTTCGTTCTATATGAAACACAGCATGAGGAGGCTCACCAGATGACGGCCACACCGTGGGGATTCCGGGATATATTGCCCGAGGAGGCTCAGGCGCGCGAGGAGATTGCGCTGACGGTGAAGGGCTGCTTCAGGGAGCATCATTACCTGCCGGTCGAGACGCCGCTGCTCGAGGACAAGGGGTCGCTCGAGGAAGGCGGCCGCATTGCGGACACGCCGTTTAAGCTTTTCGATGATGACGGTCGCCTGTTGGTGGTCCGTCCCGATAACACGCTGCCGATCGTGCGCTTGGTTTCGACCCGCATGCGCGCGGCCGATCTGCCGCTGCGCCTTCGTTACGAGGCGCCGGTGGTTCGTGAGTGCCAGCGCAACGCCGGCGGCTCGCGCCAGTTTACACAGCTGGGCTTTGAGCTTATCGGTGCGGGCGATACCGCGGGCGACGTCGAGATTGTCTCGCTCGTGGCCGAGGCGGTGCGCAAGCTGGCGCTGCCCGATGCGCGCATTATCGCAGGTAGCGTGCGTCCGTTTAAAGAGCTGCTTGCGGCGTGCGAGGATCGCGAGCTGGCTGCCGAGGCGCTGCGCTGCGTGCACGCCAACGACTTCGTGGGCCTCGATGCCCGCGTGGCGGCAAGCGCCGAGTCCGATGCCGTCAGGGCCGCCATTAGCGAGCTGCCGCGTCTGCACGGCGGTGCCGAGGTACTCGACCGCGTGGATGCGCTTCTGACGGCGGCGGGCATTGTCGCGCCGCTCACGCGCGAGCTGCGTGCCCTGGTCGAGGGCCTGGCTCCCGAGGACGCCCGGGTGCTGTCGTTCGACTTCTCCATCATGAACTCTTTCGATTACTACACGGGCCTGGTCTTTAAGGCCTATGCCGGCGGCCTGCCCGATCCGGTCGGTTCGGGCGGACGCTATGACTCCATCTTTACCGGCGCATTTGGCGACGGTATCGAGGTGCCGGCGGCGGGCTTCGCCTTTTCGCTCGAGCGCTTGGAGGCTGCGCGCACCTCGGCCGAGGACGCCGCTTCCGACGGCGATCATGCCGTGGGCCGTGGCGCCGAGGGCCCGCTGCGCATCGCCGTGCCCAAGGGCTCGCTCAAGGCCGACACGCTCGACGTGCTCGAGGCCGCGGGCCTGGATGTCTCTGAGCTGCGTGACCCCGGTCGTCACCTGATCGTGCGCGGTCGTGACACGCGTGCCGGTGGGGGCGCGGTCGGAGATATCGAGTTTGTCATTGTGCGCCCCAGCGACGCGCCCGCCTTTGTGGGCTGCGGCGGCGCCGACTGCGGCATCTGCGGCTGGGACTCGCTGATCGAGGCCGACCTCAACCTGCTGCAGCTGGTCGATCTGGGCTACGGCCTGTGCACTTTCATTGAGGCGGAGCCCGCATGGCGCGCCGGTCAGGCCGAGCGCAACTATGCCCGCCGTGGGTCGCTTCGCGTGGCAACCAAGTACCCGCGCATCGCGAGTGCCTGGTATGCCGAGCGCGGCGTGAATGCCGATATCGTCTCGCTGCACGGCAATATCGAGCTGGGACCCATCGTCGGCATGACCGACCGTATCGTGGACATTACCGCCACGGGCGCCACGCTGCGCGACAACGACCTCGTTATTACTGGTCGCATCATGGACTGCACGGCCCGCTTCTTCGTCAATCCGGGTGCCGCGCGCCTGGATCCGCGCGTGCGCAACTTGGCCGATCGTCTGGCTGCTGCCGTGAAGGACAAGCATTTTGAGCCCGTCGCGGGCTCGGCACAATAGCGCGAGCACGCACGGGCGCCCCCATATCCGGGCTGCGGACCGATTGGTGTCGCTGCCCGGCATCTCGTTTTTCAAACGCAACCTCAACCGATAGGGGATACCGATATGAAGACCATCAAGCTTGCTCCCGGTGAGCGCCTCGTTACCAACCAGCTCAACCGCAAGGGCGTGCTGCCGCAAAACATCGTCGACGCCGCCCGCGATATCGTGGCCAACGTGCGCGCTAACGGCGATGCCGCGGTGCGCGACTATTGCCGACGCTTTGACGGCGTTGAGCTGCAGAGCTTCCGTCTGCCGCAGGAGCAGATCGACGCTGCGCTCGAAGGCCTCGACCCGGCCTTTGTCGCCGCGCTCGAGAAGGCCGCGCATCAGATTCGCGAGTTCCACCAGCGCGAGGTCGAGCAGAGCTGGTTTACCACGCGCGCGGACGGCACGATGCTCGGCGTTAAGGTGACCCCGCTTGCTGCGGCTGGCATCTACGTGCCGGGCGGTCGTGCGCAGTACCCTTCCACCGTGCTTATGAACGCCATTCCCGCCAAGGTGGCCGGTGTTAAGCGCGTGGTTATGGTGACCCCGCCGCAAAAGGATGGCCTGATCAGCCCGTATACGCTCGCCGCGGCAAAGCTCGGCGGCGTGGACGAAATCTATATGGTGGGCGGCGCTCAGGCCGTGGCCGCGCTGGCGTACGGCACCGAGACCATTCCGCGCGTCGACAAGATCACCGGTCCGGGCAACGCCTTTGTTGCCGCCGCCAAGCAGATTGTCTCGGGCGATGTGGGAATCGATATGGTTGCCGGTCCCTCCGAGGTCTGCGTGCTGGCCGACGCCACGGCCAAGCCCATGGTGGTCGCGGCCGACCTGATGGCCCAGGCCGAGCATGATCCGCTGGCAGCCTGCTATCTGGTGACCTGCGACGAGCAGTTTGCGCGCGAGGTCGAGGCGGGTATCGACATCCTGGTGGCGCAGTCACCGCGTGCCGAGATTACGTGTGCCTCGCTCGATAACGAGGGCACCATCGTGGTCGCCGCTGATATGGCTGCCGCCGTCGAGGCCGTAAACACCGTGGCGCCCGAGCACCTGGAACTGCACTGCAAGGACGCGATGGGCCTGCTCGGTGGTATCCGCAACGCCGGCGCCATCTTTGTGGGCGCCTGGAGCTCCGAGCCGCTCGGCGATTATGTTGCCGGCCCCAACCACACGCTGCCGACCGGCGGCACGGCCATGTTCTCAAACCCGCTTTCGGTCGAGGAGTTCGTCAAGCGCTCGAGTGTCATTTGCTATACGCCCGAGGGCCTGCTCTCCGACGCTCCCGCTACGCAGCGCCTGGCCGAGGCCGAGGGTCTTTGGGCGCACGCGCTTTCCGCCGCTCTGCGTCGCCGCGTGTTGGAACAGGGCGAGAATGCCGTGGGTGCCGAGTCTCTGGCCGCGGCCGACCTGACCAAGGTCGCCTGGCCGGGCGACGCCGTGACGACGGTTGCCGAGGGTGTGGACCTGGCGGCTGCGGGCGGTGCCGCTGGCGCGACCGGTGAGGAGGCCTAGAATGGCCGAGCTTGCGCCCCGCATGAAGGAGCTCGTCCAGCCCTACTTGGCCGGTATTGAGCCCTACGATCCCAACTTTACGCCTACGCGCATCAACCTTTCGGCCAACGAGAACACCTATCCCGCGCCGACCGGCGTGCGCGAGGCGGTCGGCGCGGCCCTGGTTGCCACGCCGCTCAACCGCTATCCCGATCCCATGTCGAACGACCTGCGCGACGAGCTTGCTGCCTGGCATGGCGTGACGCGCGAGAACATCTGCGTGGGAAACGGCGGCGACGAGCTGCTCTATAACTATCTGCTGGCGTTTGGCGGCGCGGGGAGGACCCTGCTCAACTGCCCGCCGTGCTTTAGCGAGTATGCGTTCTTTGCATCGCTCTGTCAGACCGAGGTGCGTGACGTGTGGCGCGACCCGGCGAGCTTTGAGCTCGACCAGGCAGCCGTGCTTGCGGCGGCGCCCGAGTGCAGCCTGGCGATCGTGACCTCGCCCAACAATCCCACGGGCGACGTGGCGCCGCTCGACTTTGTCGCGGCCCTGTGCGATGCGTGTCCCGGCATGGTCATGGTCGACGAGGCCTACGTTGAGTTTGCCGACGATTCGTTTGGCGCGGCCACCACGGCGCAAGGCCTTATCGCCGAGCATTCCAACCTGGTGATTCTGCATACGCTGTCCAAGGCGTTTGGCGCCGCCGGCGCACGCTTGGGTTACGTGATCGCGGCGCCCGAGGTTATCGAGGTGTTCGCGGCGATTCGCCAGATCTATTCGGTCAACGTGCTGAGCCAGGCCGCCGCGCTTGCCTGCGTGCGTGCCCGTGATGCCTATGCGCCCGTGGTGGCGCAGGTCGCATCCGAGCGCGAGCGCGAGCTGTGCGCCCTGCGCGCGATGGCTGCCGAGGGCCTGCCCGTGGAGGCGTGGCCGAGCGCAGCGAACTTTGTGCTCGTGCGCACGCCGCATGCCACGCGCGTGCGCGAGCGTCTGCGTGATGAGTATTCGATTTTGGTGCGCGATTTTAGCTACGCGCCGGGGCTCGCGGACTGCCTACGCATTACCGTGGGTACGCCGCGGGAAAACGACGAGGTGCTGGCTGCGTTTGCCGCGCTGGTGAAGGAGGGGATGTAGATGGGCCGTTATGCCGAGGTGACCCGCAAGACGGGCGAGACCGACATTGTCGTAAAGCTCGACCTGGACGGATCTGGCGTGTGCGATATCTCGACCGGCGTGCCGTTTTTCGACCACATGCTCAACGCCTTTGGACGCCATGGCCTGTTCGATCTGACGGTGCATGCGGTAGGCGACGTCGAGGTCGATGCGCATCACACCGTCGAGGATACAGGCATTGTGCTGGGCGAGGCGTTCTGCCAAGCGTTGGGCGACAAGGCGGGCATTACGCGCTTTGCCGACGCGGCGATCGCCATGGACGAGACGCTCGTGATGGCCGCCGTGGATATCTCGGGCCGTGGGCAGGCCTACTGCGAGCTGCCCATGCCGACCGAGCGCGTGGGTACCTTTGATACCGAGCTGGCCGTCGAGTTCTTCTACGCCTTTGCGCGCGACGCCAAGCTCACGCTGCACGTGCGCGAGCTGGCGGGCGGCAACTCGCACCACATTATCGAGGCCGCCTTTAAGGCCGTGGGCCGCACGATGCGCCACGCCTGTGAGCTGGATCCCCGCGTGCAGGGCATCCCCAGCACCAAGGGCTCGCTGTAACCTGCCAAAAAGGGACAGGTTTATTTTGGCAGGTTTTATCTGCGGAAATGCTGTCTCATACGGTGGGTGAACGTTTAATCGACCAAAATAAACCTGTCCCTTTTTGGCAGGTTTTGAATGAGATAAGGGAGGGTCGCGTGGGCGAACCGAAGATCGTGGTGGTCGACTACCACAAGGGCAACTTGTCGAGCGTCGTGCGCGGGCTCGCGCGCGCCGGTGCTGCCGCCTGCACGTCGGACGATCCGGAGCAGATCCGCAACGCCGACGGCCTAGTCATCCCGGGTGTGGGTGCGTTCTACGACGCGATTGCCTTTATGCGCGAGAGCGGCGAGGCGGACGCGGTGCTCGACGCCGTTGCCGCCGGAACTCCGCTGCTCGGCATCTGCCTGGGCCTTCAGCTGTTTTTTGAGCGTGGCGACGAGGGCGTGCCGGTGGACGAGGGCGCGGACGTGGACGACGATGCCTCCGTGCAGGTCGGCGGCCCCTGGGTCGATGGCCTGGGCATCATGCGCGGCTCGTGTACGCGCCTAGAGTCGAGCCGTCTGAAGGTCCCGCATGTGGGCTGGGATCAGGTGCACATGACGCCTGCCGGCGCGGCCGATCCGCTGCTCGCCGGTTTTGCCGAGGGCGCCAATATGTACTTTACCCACAGCTACGCGGTGACCGACGATGCCGATGCCGCCGATGTGCTGGCGCGCACGCACTACACGCGGAGCTTCCCGTGCATCGTACGCCACGGCAACGTGTGGGGTTGCCAGTTCCATCCCGAGAAATCCTCCGCGCTGGGTCAGCGTATCCTTAAGAACTTCGTGAGCATCGTCGAGGAGGTTGGCAGATGATTCTGTTTCCCGCAATCGATTTGATCGGCGGTAAGGTCGTGCGCCTGGAGCGCGGCGACCGCAGCCGCTGCAAGGTATATTCCGACGACCCCGTGGCTGTTGCCCGCTTGTTTGCCGAGCAGGGTGCGAGCTGGGTGCACGTCGTGGACCTGTCCGCTGCTTTTGGCGAGGACGAGGACGCGTGCGCTGCCAACTCGGCAGCGATTAAGGCCATCTGCGGCGTCGACGGTCTGTCCGTGGACGTGGGCGGCGGCGTCCGCTCGCTCGCGCGCATCGACGAGTTGGCCGGCTACGGTGCGCGTCGCATTGCGCTGGGCACCGTGCTCGTGACCGAGCCGGGTTTTGCCGAAGTGGCAGCCCAAGGCTTTGGCGAGTTGCTGGTGGCAGACATCGCCGCACGCGACGGTCAGGTCAAGGTGAACGGCTGGCGTGACGGCGCGGGCGTGGCACTCGACGACGCCGTGGCGCAGCTCACCGAGCTGGGCTTTAAGCATCTGGTGTATACCGATATCGCGCGCGACGGCATGCAGACGGGCATCGACGTCGCAGCATATCGCCATGTGGCGCAGGTCGCGGGCTTTCCCGTCGTGGCTTCGGGCGGCATCTCGACGCTCGACGATATCCGCGCGCTTGCCGTGGTGGGCGAGGATGCCATCGAGGGCGCCATTACCGGCCGTGCGCTCTACGAGGGCAATTTTACGCTGGCCCAGGCGCTGGCCGCCGCCCGAGGGGAGGAGTAGCCCATGCTTACCAAACGCGTCATTCCCTGCCTGGACGTCAAGGACGGCCGCGTGGTCAAGGGCGTCAACTTTGTGGGCCTGCGCGATGCGGGCGACCCGGTGGAGCTGGCCCGCGCCTACGACCGCGAGGGTGCGGACGAGGTCGTATTTTTGGACATTACCGCGACGAGCGACAACCGCGCGACGACCATCGAGATGGCGGCGCACGCGGCCGAGGAGCTGGCCATTCCCTATACCGTGGGCGGTGGTTTTCGCGACTTGGCGGGCATGCGGACTATGGTTGCCGCCGGCGCCGACAAGGTGTCGCTTAACTCTGCCGCCGTGCGCGATCCGTCGCTGATTAGCCAGGCTGCCGCGGCGTTTGGCAGCCAGGCCGTGGTCGTGGCGATTGATGCCAAGCGTGTGGGCCTGCCCGGCGCATCCGGTGCCGACAAGTGGGAGGTCTTCACGGCGGGCGGTCGCAACGCCACGGGTATCGATGCGGTGGCGTGGGCCGAGGAAGCGGCTCGTCGCGGCGCCGGTGAGATCTTGCTCACCAGCATGGATCGCGACGGCACCAAGGCTGGCTTCGACCTGGCACTCACCCGTGCCGTGGCGCGCGCAGTGCCGATTCCCGTCATCGCGAGCGGTGGCGTGGGCACGCTCGAGCATTTTGCCGAGGGCGTGATCGAGGGCGAGGCCGATGCCGTGCTGGCGGCCAGCGTCTTTCACTTTGGAACCTTCAGCATCCGTCAAGTGAAGGAGTATATGGCGTCGCAGGGTATCCCTGTCAGGTTGGACTTCTAGCGCTGCGGCTTGTCCAGGCACCGCATCTTGCCGCTCAAACCGTCGCTCGCGTACCAAAGTACGCGTCGCTCCTCTTTCGCGGCAACCTGCGGCACCTGGACAACCCTCGCCGACCTGTGGGGTTTCGTTTGTTACTTGGGAGAAATGATGACTGAGGTAGTAGAAGCGGCGGATCTTAAATACGACGCCAAAGGTTTGATCCCTTGCGTGGTTCAGCAGTATGACACCGGTGAGGTGCTTATGGTTGCTTGGATGAACGAGGAGTCGGTGGGGCTGACGCTCAAGACCGGTACCACGTGGTTTTGGAGCCGTAGCCGTCAGGAGCTCTGGAACAAGGGCGCGACGAGCGGCAACATGCAGGAGGTCAAGGAGCTCTGGACCGACTGCGATAGCGATACGCTGTTGGTCAAGGTCGACTCGCCGGGTCCGGCCTGCCACACCGGCAACCGTACCTGCTTCTTTAAGCGCGTGGAAGGGGGAGTGCGATGAAAGTTGTGACGCCGTTCGAGGTCGCCGACTGCAACACCGAGCTCCTCCGCGCGGGCGTGCCATGCCGCGTGCACCTGACCGATGCCTGCGGGGCGCAGTCGCTTTGGCTCGAGACCGAGAAGGAAAGGCTCGATGAGGCCCATGCCGTCATCGTCGAGTTCTTTGAGAAAAAGGGCGCAAAGCCTCGGTTCGATGAGACCGGTACCTACTTTACGCTGCAGTAACGAGAGGAAATAACCATGGGAGTCAGAACAGCTAACGTGCAGCCGGGAAATATCGGCGAGACGCTGACGGGACTGGCCGAGGTGATTCACGGTCGTCGCGATGCGTCGCCGGAGGAGAGCTATACCGCCCGTCTGCTGACCGACGTCGAGGACGAACTGCTCAAGAAGCTTGCCGAGGAGGCGAGCGAGGTCATCATGGCCTGCAAGGACAACGACCACGACCACATCCGCTACGAGGCCGGCGACCTGGTCTACCATCTGCTTGTAACGCTCGAACGCTACGGCATCACCCTCGACGAACTGGCCGGCGAACTCAACGCTCGCCGCCACTAGTCATTGGGGACGTTCTTAAACGACTAGTCGTTAGGGACAGTCTTTCGGGAGTTGCCAATGAAATAGAAGTTGCGGTGGAATAGTTCTTGTTTGACGGTCTTAGGGCCATAAACAGGAACTATTTCACCGCAACTCATGAAGGGATGTCTAGGCGAGGGGTGTGGATTCCCATTCGCCGGTGGGGTGGGGGATGTCGAAGGTTCGATAGCGGCAGTCGTAGGCGTGGGCCTGAGCCTCGCGGACGTTCCAGCAGATGTCGCAGGCGCGGTGTGCGTCCGAGCCAAAAGTAATCGGCACCTCGGCGTGGGCGAAGCAACGCAACAGCCCGGTCGCGGGATAGTAGTCGTCGAGGCCCTTGCGCGGTGCGGCGGTCGAGACCTCAACGCGGCGACCCGTATCGTGGGCACATTCGGCCATCTGCTCCCAAAACGGCGCCGGGTCAAAATCGGGCGCAAAGCCTTCCTTCGAAAAGCGCATGACCAGGTCGGGGTGGGCCATCACATCAAAGTTGAGTGAGCTTTCGCAAGCACGGCACCAGTCGTCGACGTAGCGCTCCCACACGCCGCGCACGCCCAGGTTTTCCCAAACATGCAGGTTGGTGTCATCGTCGATCCAACCGCAAAGGGAATCGGGCGTATCGGGGCGAGCGACGTTTTCCGTTCCCGCCGTACCCGCGGCACCGGCCATGATATCGCCGGGGTCGCCAATCCAGTGCACGCTGCCCAAGCGCACTATGGCACCCGCGGACCAGCGCTCAACCAAAGGCTCGCAACCTTCGTACCAATCGCATTCAAAACCGTAGATAAAGGCGAGCTCCGGCGCAATCTGCGCGGCGAGTTTGCGGGCGTCCTCAAAGGCCAGACGATGTGCTGGCAAGTCGCCCTCGACGACCTGCATCTCGCAGTTAGCATCCATGCTGGCAGGCAGGGTGAGGTGGTCGGTCGAGACCATGACGCGGCAGCCGGCGGCCGCGGCGGCGCGAACGTTGTCCTCAAACGAGGCATGGCCATCCGAAAACGAAGTATGGGTGTGGCAATCGACCAGCGGGCAGGCGGACATGGCGACTCCTTTGCATTTGGCGGATCCGCTCCATTGTAATGGCGCGGCCCCCGATGCGACGAGCGCGCTGGGGCCGAAATCGACTGGAAAGGTGGGTTGCGTGCGAGGGTCGCCACGCAGCATCGGCCCCGCGTCAAAACATGTACGTCAGCCTCCAAAACCGACAAAAAATGACATGTTTGGAGGCTGACGTACACGTTTGGATAGGAGCGAGGGCGGCGATGGACGAAAGTCACGCCTGTGCCACGTCCGATGTGCTAGCGTTTGGGTGAATAAAACGAGCCCGTGCGGAAAGGATCCGGACCGTATGCAACGTGGAAGTACATCTCCGCTGTCCCGCGAGACCGATGCGCCCGAAACCATCGTCAAGCTGGAGTGTGACATCGACGACGCGTCACCCGAGGTACTCGCCTATGCCGCCGACCGCCTGCGCGAGGCCGGCGCCCGCGAGGTGCATTGGTTGCCGCTATACTGCAAAAAAGGCCGCCCCGGATGGCAGTTGCAGGTGATCTGCTCGCACGAGGATATCGAGCGCCTACAGACGATTATCTTTTTGGAGACCACGACCAACGGCATTCGTCGCCAGGTGATGGAACGCGTCTGCCTGCCGCGCCGCTTTGAGCAGGTGGCAACGCCCTGGGGCGAGGTATCCGTTAAGGTGGCCACCCTGCCCGACGGCAGCGAGCGTGCGGCTCCCGAGTACGAGGAATGCGCCCGTCTTGCCCGCGAACATGGCGTGCCGCTCCAGCGCGTGATGCAGGCGGCACAAGCCTCGGCACTGCGATTTGAATAGCGCGGCCGGCGACATCTCGCGCCCGGCCCCATCAACCCCACCCGAAAGGACCACCATGAAATACCTCATCGCTTCCGATATCCACGGCTCGGCATACTGGACCGAGCGCCTGGTCGCCGCCATCGAATCCGAGCAGCCCGACCGCATCGTGCTGCTGGGCGACCTGCTCTACCACGGCCCGCGCAACGACCTGCCGCGCGACTACGCCCCCAAGCGCGTGATTCCGCTGCTCAACGCCCTGGCCGACCGCATCATCGCGGTGCGCGGCAACTGCGACGCCGAGGTCGACCAGATGGTGCTCGACTTCCCCGTCATGGCCGACTACGCCACGCTGTTCGACGAGGCCGGCCGCGAGCTGTTCCTGACACACGGCCACGTCTTTGGCGCCGGCATGCACAACAGCGTCGACCACGCGCCCGCGCTGCCCGAGGGCTCCGCGCTCGTCTACGGCCACACGCACATCAAGGTTAACGAGGAGAGCGCCGCGCACCCGGGCCTGTGGCTCTTCAACCCCGGCAGCGTGAGCATTCCCAAGGACGGTACGCACAGCTACGGCATCTACGAGGGCGGCGCGTTCCGTCACGTGGTCATGGAGGAGGAATAACCATGGCGCAGCACATGGCTCAGCAAAATGCCGGGGGCTCGCGCGACCTATCCACGCTGGTCGACGCGTCGGCCGAGCTGCAGCATCTGGTGCAGACCATCTGGCGTCTGCGTCAGCCCGATGGCTGCCCATGGGACCGCGAACAGACGCATCAGAGCATCGGCAAGAACATGATCGAGGAAGCCTACGAGGCGCTCGATTGCATCGAGGCGGACGACGTGGCGCATCTGCGCGAGGAGCTGGGCGACGTGCTCATGCAGGTCGTGCTGCATGCGCAGATTGCGGCGGACGCCGGCGAGTTTACGCTGGCCGATGTGGCGCACGATATCGACGCCAAGCTCATTCGCCGTCATCCGCACGTGTTTGGCGATGTGGATGCCGACAGCTCCGACGAGGTACTCAAGATTTGGGACGAGGTCAAGCTTGCCGAGAAGGTCGCCAAGGACAAGGCCGTGGCGGCAGGCGAGGCTGCGCCCGAGGGCCTGCTCGACGGTGTGCCCACGCATCTGCCGGCGCTGATGCAGGCCCAGAAGGTGTCGCGCAAGGCGGCTGCCGTGGGCTTTGAGTGGGAGACGGTCCAGGATGTGTGGGACGAGGTCGCCGAGGAGCGTGCCGAGTTTGAGGCCGAGGAGCCCGGCTCGCCCGAGCGCGAGATGGAGTTTGGCGACCTGCTCTTTGCCCTGGTCAACGTTGCGCGCAAGGAGGGCATCGACGCCGAGAGCGCTCTACGCGCGAGCACGGCCAAGTTCCGCCGTCGCTGGGCTGCGATGGAGGCTGCTGCGCGCGAGGCGGGCGATGACCTCGCCGCCTGCTCAACCGCTCAACTCAACGACCTGTGGGACCAAGCGAAAGCAAGCGAGTGAGACCTGCGTCTCTCACGGCATCCATTCGCAGAGAGGTCTCTACAAGCAAAAAGCCATATACAACGGAAGATGTGCCAGCCGCGCTTCGGCATCCCACTCGAGTTGTTTAGGGTGCAACACGTAAGCCGTCCCACTTTTCTTGTTAAAGCGCGCGCGGAATCGGTCGAGGGAGATGGTTCCGTATCTGCGTGGCGACTTAACTTCGATGGGGCTGATGCGCGGCTTTCCGGCGGCATTGACATAGGGTCGGGTAACGAGGAAGTCGATTTCCATGCGCTCCTCCCCCTCCTTCTTTCCGCTTTGGGAATAAAAGAAGAGCCTGTGTCCATTGGCCTTTAGAGATTGGGCAACGTAGTTTTCGGTAAGCATTCCTTCGTTCAATCCGATGTCGCCGCGAAGCACGGCCCTGTAAACGTCTTCATCGGTATCGTTGTTGTCAGAGAAGGCAAGCGTTACAAGCAGGCCGGTGTCTGCCATGTAGCACTTGAGTGCTGTTTGCTCCATGCTGAGTGAAAGGCCCACGCTCGGCTCGCTTGCGGCATAGCAGATATTGGCAATTCGCGCGTCTGCCAGCCAAAAGAAGGCTTCTTCGTAGGTGCGCATGCGCGCGTTTTTATCAAGTGAGGAAAGCTTGAATCGCTTTTCGTGCCTAGAGAGTTGACCCGGGATGCCATCGAGTACGGAGACGACTTTGAATTCGTAACCGGTTGCAAAACGAGAGATATCGTTGCGATAGAGCTGGACGATTCGGCGTTTCGATGCGTCGACGGGCGCAAAAGCGCGCTGTTCAACATAGATGGATACCGGCTCAGGCATGCCGCCTACGAGCATGTATTCGCGCATAAGGGAGAGCGCTCTGCGATGTAGGGCATCGGGGAGCGGCTTCATTTTGCTAAAGCTCATGCGAATGAGATCGGCCAGCCCCTTTTCGTCCATGCCCCAGAGGAACTCCTCAAAGTCGAGGGGCTCAAGTTCCAAAGACTCTTCCTCGGACGGGATGACGATATCTTTAATGTTCTGCTTGATGCTGAGCAGGGATCCAGTTTCGATGTAGTCGTAACGTCCGTCTGCAACGAGATACTTGATGAGTCCGCGTGCTTGCGGGTACATCTGGACCTCGTCAAAGACGATAAGCGTCTCGTGTTCATAGAGTTTGACGTTATAGAAAACCGAGAGATAGAGGAAGAGTGAGTCGAAGTCAGTGCGATAGTCCTCAAAATATTGCTTAACTTCGGCAGGTGCTTGAAAGAAATCAATGACAAGGCAGGACTTGTATTCGGTTTCTCCAAACGTGCGGGCAAGCGTGCTCTTGCCGACGCGGCGGGCTCCTTCAATAAGAAGTGCTGTTTTACCAGCGCTTTCATGCTTCCATTTTAGTAGTGTGTCATAGGCTTTTCGTTTAAGCATGGCTACCTCGTGCACGATATCCAGAACTTTTATAACCTGATTATGCACGATATCCAGAACTTCAGACCCTTAGATTTGCACGATATCCAGAACTTTGCACGATGCGAAGCACATTATCGGCTCTTACATTCGCAAGTCGGGTAAAAACGGAATGCGGATTGGAGATTTTAATGGAGAGGACCTCTAGAGATGAATGCCTGGTGTAAAAACAAGGGCCCTAAAGACTGATTTCTCCAATTCATATGTATCCATTGGCTAACTTAGGGCATAATGCAAAAAGTGCGACAAGGCTAACTTGCAAACCAAAGCGCCACATTGGCGCAATGCCGTGTCGCCAAGCATTCAACCCGTTTCCAAGTGAGAGGGAGACAACATGAGTGACATTTTGGACGTCTACGGTCGTGAAGTGCTCGACAGCCGCGGCAACCCCACCGTCGAGGTCGAGGTCGTGCTCGAGGACGGCAGCTTCGGTCGCGCGATGGTGCCTTCAGGCGCTTCGACCGGCGCTTTCGAAGCTTGCGAGCTGCGCGACGGCGACAAGGGCCGCTACCTGGGCAAGGGCGTCTCGCAGGCCGTCGAGCACGTCAACAACGAGTGCGCCAACGCCGTCGTGGGCCTCGATGCCTTCGACCAGCGTGCCGTCGATGCCGCACTGATTGCCGCCGACGGTACGCCCAACAAGACCAAGCTCGGCGCCAACGCTATCCTGGGCGTGTCGCTGGCCGCCGCCCGCGCCGCTGCCGAGTCGGCGGGCCTGTCGCTGTATCAGTACCTGGGTGGCGTCAACGCCCACCTGCTGCCCACGCCCATGATGAACATCCTCAACGGCGGCGTGCATGCCGACAACAACGTTGACTTCCAGGAGTTCATGATTATGCCGGTAGGCGCCCCGAGCTTTGCCGAGGGCCTGCGTTGGTGCGCTGAGGTCTACCACACCCTCAAGGGCGTGCTGCACGAGGCAGGCCTGGGCGGCGGTGTGGGCGACGAGGGCGGCTTTGCGCCCAACCTCAAGACCAACGCCGAGCCGTTCGAGTACATCACCAAGGCCGTGGAGAAGGCCGGCTTTACGCCCGGCGTCGACTTCATGTACGCCATGGATCCGGCCTCGACCGAGTTTTACAACGCCGAGACCGGCATGTACGAGCTCAAGGGCGAGGGCGTTGAGTACACGAGCGCCCAGATGGTCGATTACTGGGAGAAGCTCGTCGACACCTATCCTATCATCTCCATCGAGGACGGCATGGCCGAGGAGGACTGGGACGGCTGGGTTGAGCTCACCCGTCGCATTGGCAACAAGGTGCAGCTGGTGGGCGATGACCTGTTCGTCACCAACACCGAGCGCCTCAAGAAGGGCATCGAGCTGGGTGCCGCCAACGCGATCCTGGTCAAGGTCAACCAGATTGGCACGCTCACCGAGTCGCTCGAGGCCATCGAGACCGCCAAGGAGGCGGGCTACGCTTGCATCGTGAGCCACCGCTCCGGCGAGACCGAGGACTCCACGATCGCCGACCTGGTCGTGGGCGTCAACGCCGGTCAGATCAAGTCGGGCGCTCCGTGCCGCAGCGACCGTATCGCCAAGTACAACCAGCTCATCCGCATCGAGGACGAGCTCGAGGACAGCGCGCGCTACGCCGGCAGGTCTGCGTTCTACAACATTCGCTAAACAGGTGGTGCTCGCGGGGGGCGGGGTTGACTCGGCTCCGCTCCACTTCTGATGGCTGCCATTGGGCGCTGGGCCGTATGGCTCAGCGCCTTTTTTATGTCGAGCAAAGGCTGGCGAAGGAGGTGCGGGCGCTCGTGCTATAACTAAAGGACTTAGCGCAAACAAACCTCAACCGCACAAGGCGCACATGGATCAGATTTACGACAACAGGTATTATTCCGCCGGTTCGCACGAACCGTCGTCTCGTCGTGCACGTACGGTGCAGCTCGGTGGGTCCGGCTACACTGGTGCTGACCGCCCCGCGCAACGTCCGACAAACACCTCGCGTCCCCGTGCTCAAATGAATACGTCGGCGGACCGCCCGCCACGTTCGGCGCGCGCGACGCATGCTTCGCGTACGCAGCGCCCCTCGGCTCAAGCGCACGAAAAGTCGACCAGGCCCTCGAACCGTCTTTTGGGCTCGGACTTCATGCACTACGCCAACGATAACGCGTTGGTCAAGGCAATCTACGACTTTACCCATGGGCCCCAGCGCGGGCTGTTTGTTGGCATTGTCGTCGCCCTGGCGCTCGTGAGCCTGTACTTTCCCGTTCGCGACCTCTACGTTGCCAAACGCTCGAGCGATATCTTGGCCAAACAGGTCGAGATTCGCCAACAGTACAACGACGAGCTGCAAAAAAGCGTCGACAAGTTGCTCTCGGAGCAGGGTATCAAGGATGCGGCATCCGAGGATCTGGGCCTGGTGATGCCCGGCGAGAAGAGGATTGAAGTGCAGGGCCTGGACGGCGATTCGGATTCGTCTTCGAGCAAAAAGTCCTCGAACGCCAAAAAGGCCAGCGAAGTGGCCAAGGAGATTGAGGAAGTCGGCAAGGACGCGCCGTGGTACATTCAGACGCTCGACATGCTGTTTGGTTTTAACGGCGTCGAGGGCCAGACAGTCGTGTCCAACGGCAAATAGCGCCCGGAGGGGAGCCCGCAATGACAAATTGCAAACGCTATAAGGTGGCCGCGATCGACCTGGGAACGGTGTCGTCGCGACTGGTGCTGGCGCAGGTCGAGGCCGGGGCGATCGTGGAATCGTCCAAGCATACCGAGATTACCGACTTGGGCGAGGGCGTCGACGCGACGGGGCGCTTTTGCGAGGCGGCGGTCGAGCGCGTGCTCGCCGCATGCCGCATGTTTGTGGACGAGGCGCGTGCCTTTGGGGCCGTGTGCATCTGCACCACGTGCACGAGTGCCGCGCGCGATGCGTCCAATGCCGCGCTGCTGCTGGACGGCCTGCGCGATCTGGGGCTTGAGCCACAGGTGATTCCGGGCGAGGTCGAGGCACGCCTGACATTTTTTGGCGTGGCGCACGACTTTGCCGGCGAACGGATTATCGTCGCCGATTCGGGCGGCGGATCCACGGAGCTCGCGACGGGCGTCTATGCACCGGAGCGTGGCGTCTTTGCGCTGGAAGGGACGCGCTCGCTGGACATCGGTTGCCGCCGTGTGACCGAGCGGTTTTTCTCGGCACTGCCGCCAACGGACAGTGAGCTTGCTGCCGCTGCCGTGTGGGCAGGCGAGCAGTTCGCCGCCTATTTTGAAGGCCTGCCCAGCGATTTTGAGCGTGCCGAGCGCCTGGTCGCGGTGGGTGGCACCGTCACCACGCTCGTGGCGCTGGTACACGAGCTGGAGCCGTATGATTCGAGCTTTGTGCACCTACGCGAGCTTTCGCTGGATCAGGTTTCGGCCGCTATCGAGCGCATGTCTGCGCTGGATGTTGCAGGCATTGCCGCGTTGCCAGGCGTGCAGCCCAAACGCGCGGGCGTGATCTTGGCCGGTGCCGTGGTAATTCGCGAGCTCATGCGCGCCGGTGGCTACAGGGCGCTTACCGTGAGTGAGAACAGCCTGCTCGCCGGTATGGCCGCCACCATCAACGAGGTTCTCGACGGCGCGACCCCCACCATCGCCTGGATCCCCACTCTCAGTACCCTTTAACCATCCCCTCATAAGTTGCGGTGAAATACGGACCAAAATCGCCTTTTGGGGCATCAAACAGCCCCTATTCCACCGCAACTCAACAGCCGGCACCTGGGGACGTTCCTTTTCTGCCGGCACCTGGGGACAGTCCTTGCGGGGCGTCCCCACAGCGCCTATGCCAGCTTGTCGATTTGCCCAATCTCCCAAAGCGGAATATTGACGAGCATGCCCTCGTCTCTATATGCCGCCAGGGAGCTTCTCACGCAACGTTCGAGTTTGAATTTTTCGCAGGCTATTTTCAGACTCTTCGCTTTAAGGTTCTCTGCCGCCTTGACCTCAAGCGGAAGCACGGTTCCCGCATGGTCGATGGCAAAGTCGGTTTCGGCATTGCCAGAGGTAGAGGACCAATACGCGGGAGTTTTGTTCTGGAGCAAAAGCTCCTCCGCGACATATTGTTCGGTCAGCGAACCTTTGAACTCAGTAAAAACAGCGGATCCGTTAAGAACGATGGCCGGAGAGAGGCCGGAGAGCGCTCCGAGGATGCCGGTGTCGATGCAGAACAGTTTGAAGCCCGAGAGGTCTTCGTAGCTCGAGAGCGGCGCCTTGAGAGCGGAAACACGTGGCACCTTATGAACGATTCCGTAGTCCATGAGCCACTGGAGGCTTTCCTCGAAATCGCGTGCGCGCGCCCCGGGGCGAAGGGCGCCATAGACAAACTTCTTGTTCTCCTTTGCAAGCTGCCCGGGAAGGGATTTCCAAACCAGCCTCATGCGCTCTACGATGCGGGCGGGTGCATGTTTGCCAAAATCGGATTCGTAAGCCTCGATGATTTGCTGCTGAAGCCTTCGGGCTTCGATGAAGTCGCGTGTCTCGGCGAAAGCGGAGACAACTTCGGGCATGCCGCCGACAACAAGGTATTCCTTGAGCAAGTGCTCGAGCTTTTCGGTAACGTTTGCTAGAAGGTTCATGTCTGCGGCAAGGATGGCATCGGCGAGCGGGTTGCCGTCGACGGCACGAACGAACTCGACAAACCCCATGGGACGCATGGTGAGCTGGTCAATTTTGCCGACGGGAAATGACTCGTTTTCGCGTCGGAGCGCGAGGCCCATATAGGAACCGGCTGCCACGATGTGGTATTCGGGTGCAAGCTCGTTGAAGTACTTGAGCGAGGTGATCCCGCGTGGTGCCTCTTGGATCTCGTCGAAGATGACGAGCGTGTCTGCCGGCGTTACGGTTTGGCCACGTAGGAGTTCTATCTGGGAGATGATGCACTTGGGATCGAGGTCCCCATTGAATAGCGAGCGTGCGTTCGGCTCGAGCATAAAGTCAAAACGAATGACGTTTCGATACTGCTGGCTGGCGAATTCGTTAAGAAGCCAAGTCTTTCCTGTCTGGCGGGCCCCCTTAAGCAAGAGGGGTTTGCGATTCGCTCTTGATTTCCAAGCGATAAGTTCACTCATAAGCTGTCGCTGCATATTGCCTCCCAACCCTTTCGGATAGCATAAGGCCATATGCGCATTTCCCTTGGAAAATGTGCGAGATAACCACATCTTTCAATCGAAAAATGTGGGTGACAAACACGTTTTTCCAACGAAAAATGTGCGAGTATCAACCTAAGCTGCGGTGAAATAGTTCCTAAATAGGCTGGTAAACGGCATAAACAAGAACTATTCCACCGCAACTCACCATCTGTACTGGCATCTAAAAGAAACGAGCCCGCATCCCTGGGGGACACGGGCTCGTAAACAATACGTGGTAGGGGCGGTGGGACGTCTGCGTATTTGCTGTGCAAATACGCACCGGCTTCGGTCGCCTGCCGGCGCCCTCGCCGGCTCGCTGCGGACGCTGCGCGTCCGCTTGACGCTTGCCCCCTCGCGGGTTCGAGTCCCACCGGCGTCCGAAAGAAACGAGCCCGCATCTCCGGGGGATACGGGCTCGTAGACAATGCGTGGTAGGGGCGGTGGGACTCGAACCCACAATCCTTGCGGCGAGAGATTTTAAGTCTCCTGCGTATGCCAATTCCGCCACGCCCCCGTAAGTCTAGAAGTCTAGCACAAGCCGTCCGTTACGCGTTGACGGCCATCGAGTGCTGGCCCGACTTTTCCAAGTACTCGGCAAACTTGGCCTCGTCGCCCTTGTTCTGGTACTGCAGGGCCAGCAGGTATTCCAGGCGGCAGCTCTTGACCGGATCGTCACCGGCTTCCTTGAGCATGCGCTCCAGCTCGGGAATGTCGTTGTGACGCTTGAGGATCATCGTGTCGTACATCAGCTGGCATTCGTGTGCGACTGCCTCGGCCTGACCGCCCTCGAACCCCTTGATCTCGTGCAAAAGCTCCTTGGACTTTTCGCGGTTCTCCTGGCCAACGTAGTAGTTAAAGGCCTTGATCACCAGGTCGACGCGCTGCATCTTGGGTAGGTTGAGGCTCAGCAGCAGGTCGAACATCTCGTCGGCGCGCTCGTGGTCCTCGCGCAGCAGATAGGAGTTCAGGCGCAGGTAGTCGCGGTTGTAGCGCGGATACAACATGCTGGTGAGTTTGCCGTCGAGCAAGCGATCGAACTCGTCCCACTGTTTGGCAGCCATAAGCTGTTGCAGGCGCTTAAACGTGGTACGTTTTTTGACGCTAAAGAAAACCGACACGGCGATACAGATGACGACGACGGCGGTCCAGAGGGTGCGGGAATCGGGCATATTAGGGTCCTTAGTCGCTCATAAGGCGAGTGGTATGACAACACGTACTAGATGTATTATACGCAGTGCGCAAGCAAACTGGCATAAAAGCGCATCGAGGCCGAGTGCCATCGCTCGCTGCGGTACACTTAGCAAAAGTAAACCATGAAGGGAGACATTACCTATGAAGAAAATCGTTTTGGCTTGCGGCGCTGGCGCTGCCACTTCCACGCTTGTTGCCCAGAAGGTCGCTACCCTGCTCGATGCCAACGGTTATGCCGACAAGTACGAGATCGTGCAGTGCGCCATCTCCGAGGCCAAGGACACTTGCGACGAGGGCGCCGACCTGCTGATCGCCACCACCGTTGCCCCCGAGGGCCTCACCTGCCCGTACGTGAGCGGCGTGCCCTTCATGACCGGCATGAACCGCGTCGCTGCCGAGAAGGCCGTTCTTGACGTCATGGCTCAGTAGGCGCTGACTGTATGAGTGAGCAGAATGCCAACCCGGTAGAGCTCTTTGGCATGCGCGTTGCCCATGTGGGTATCAACGCCACCGACCCGGCCGATGCCCTGGAGATCGCGGAGCTGTTCTCGACGATGATGGGCCTGCCCGTTATCGAGACCCCGGTTTCGTACTTCAATGATTCGCTGGTCGAGGTCATGAAGCAGAATGGTCGTGGCGCCAAGGGCCACATTGGCTTTGCCGTTAATGACATTGACGCAGCAGAGAAGTGGTTTGCCGAGCGCGGACTCGAGGTCAACGAGGAGTCGCGCGTGCTGCTGCCCGACGGTGGCACCAAGCTCGTGTACTTTAAGCGCGAGTTCGCCGGCTTCGCCGTGCACCTGTGCCGCGAGTAGCGCACAAGCTGCCATAGCTAGCAAAAAGGGATAGGGCCGCGTGGCCCTATCCCTTTATTTATGCCGAGGGGCTTCCTACCGCGGCAGGCGAATCGTAAAGCGGCTGCCGACGCCCTCGACCGAGGTCACGCCGATGACGCCGCCATGGCTATCGACGATCCACTTGGCAATGGCAAGCCCCAGACCCGAGCCCTGCGCGCCGGCATCGCGTGCGTTGTCGGCGCGGTAGAACCGTTCAAACGCGTGAGCTGCGGATTCCTGGTTCATGCCGATGCCCTCGTCCTCAACACTTATGTCGATCGTGCCCGCGCCCGCATCCGGCGTTATGCCAAATGTGACGGTCGTTCCCGCATCCGAGTACTTGGCGGCGTTTTGCACGATCACGCGCAGAGCCTGCTTCACGAGCGCCACGTCGACGGGCGCATCGCAGCGCGGGTCGCTGACAAGCGCGGCGTCGTATGCCAGCCGATACGTATGCGCGGCATCGATCATCTGCGATTCCTCGCATACCTCGCCGACCAGTGCGGCCAGGTTGGTATCCGCACGCCGCAGGACCGTGCGTCCGGCATCGCCGCGCGCCAAAAACAGCAGCTGCTCCACGAGCTCCTGCATGTGCTCGCTTTCGGCCTTGAGCGAGGCGATGGACTCTGCCAGTACGTGCGGGTCGTCTTTGCCCCAGCGGTCGAGCATGTTTACGTAGCCCTGAATCACCGCGATGGGCGTGCGCAGCTCGTGGCTTGCATCGTTGACAAAGCGCATCTGCTGCAGCTTGGCCTCTTGCATCTGGCGCAGCAGGCGGTTGAGTGCGACCTCGATGCTTGCCAGGTCGGCATCGCCGGTGGTGACGCTCGGCGAGTCGACGCTTGCGCGCACGATGGCCTGCTCCAGCGTTTCCATCTTGCCGCCGGAGAGCTGCATGCGGCCGAGCTCGTCCACGCGCAAGGCCAGATCGTTGAGAGGCGCCATGGTGCGGCGTACGCGCCTCGCGCCGCCGAGCATGTTGAGTACGCTGATGACCTGCCAACCCACAACGACAAGGTAGAGAGGCCATAACGTGACGAGGTCCTGTGCGAGGGGGAAAGTCTTGGTGGTACGCGCAAACTCGACGGTATAAGTGAGCGTTGTCAGGTCCCAGCCGCGCGCGGGCTTCAGCGACATGCCGCGAACGGTGGCGCTGGGGATCCATCCTGCGGTAAACGCGCCGTCGGGCAGCGTCTGGTTGTATCCATAGACGAGGATCGCCGCCGCAATAACCAACAGCAACAGATCGAGCCAGACGTAGCTCATCAAGCGGCGCCACATATAGCTCCAGTTGATGGCGCGGGCGATGGATGTGACGCGCTTGGTCTCGGCGTTACGCACGGCAGGCATAGCCCACCCCGCGCACGGTCTGGATGATGCGGGCGCCGCCGGCGTCCTCGATCTTGGCGCGCAAATGTGCGATGTGCACGTCGACGTTGTTGGTGTCGCCCACGTACTCGTAGCCCAGCGCCTCGTGCGCGATGCGCTCGCGTGTGAGCACGGTCTCGGCATGCGCCATAAGCAGGGCGAGGACATCGAACTCGCGGGCAGTCAGCACGATGGGCGAGCCGCCGACCGTGACTTCGCGGCGGTCGGGATCGAGTACGACCGAGCCCACGGCGAGCGTGGCGGGGGAGGGCAAGGCGGAAGCTCGAGTCGAGTCGCTGACCGGGGGTATTGCAGCGGCGCCCGTAGCGCCCGCCCCGGCCCCAACGCCGCCAACGCCCGATGCCGCCCGCACGGCCTCCGAGCGCTTCAGCGCCACGCGGATCCGTGCGAACAGCTCCTCAATCGCAAACGGCTTGGTCAGGTAATCGTCGGCGCCGGCATCGAGCCCGGCCACCTTGTCCATCACGGCATCTCGCGCGGTGACCATAATCACCGGCACATCCTTGTGCTTGCGGACACGCCGCAAGACCTCCATGCCGTTGAGCTGCGGCAACAGCACATCGAGCAGAATCAGATCGTAGTTGCGCTCCAGCGCCAGGTCCACGGCGGTGCGGCCGTCGGCGGCGTGCTCCACCTGGTAGCCCTCGTGCTCCAGTTCGAGCGTCACAAAGCGGGCGATTTTCTCCTCGTCCTCTACGATCAGGATCCGTGCCATGCGTGCCCCCGTCTGCGATTACTTGTCGTCGTTGAGATTTTGCTTGATGTCGTCCGCGGCATCGGCAGCGTGATTCATAAGGTTGTTGATGCTGCCGGGTACGTCGCCGTCGCTATCGATGCGGTAACGCATGCCAAAGAACAGGCCAATCAGCATCAGCCATATCGTGGCGCCCCAGGCAAACAGCGCGACGATGGGGATCAGGATGGGAATGTTGAGGATGATCGCGTCGCGGCGCGTGGCGATAAACTTGGTGTCCAGGCTCAGGCGGAAGAGCTTTTTGAGGTACTCCCACACGCTGTCCATCTTCTTGGAGAAGTCGGTCTTTTCGCTCGACTTCTCGTAGGCGGCCTGCGCGGCGACCATCTCGGCTGAGGGCTCATCGACTGGCGCGGACTCGGTGGCGGCGTGCGCCGACGTGGTCTGGGTCTTGCCCTGCGACTCGAGCCAAATGATGGCATCCAAGACGTTGCCGTCGGCGGCGTCGAGCGCGGCCTTGGCATCGGTGTAGCTCACGTTGCACTTGGTGCGGATGGTTTCAACTTTTTCGAGGTCGTCCATGACCTGTTCCTTTCGTTCGATGGGCGCGACGCCGGGCGATCTGCCCGGGCGCGAGCGTTGCGTTCGGCGGCCTGCGTGACGCCGCCCCGCCCCGCCCTTGGTCGAACTCTATAGTGCAGGTTATAGATTAAGCGATTCTTGAGCCAAGATTAATGTTGGATGAGTTTTTGGGTAGCGGTGGGGAAGTATTGGACCTCGATAGCGGGGGATGGGGTGCCGGTAGTAAAGCGGTGTCAAGGGTTGGTCGAGCGGGCGGTTTTTAGGCGACTGGGACATGGCGGGCGGTCGATCACCTATACTGGTTGGGCTCAACTGGAGAGGTGATAACTAGTTATGAAATCAATCAATGTTGCAGCAGCGATTATTCAGAAGGATGGGAAAATCCTGAGCTGCCAGCGCGGCTATGGCGAGTTTAAAGACGGCTGGGAGTTTCCGGGCGGAAAGCTCGAGCCGGGCGAGACCGGTGAGCAGGCAATCGTGCGCGAGATTCAAGAAGAGCTCGAGGTCACGATCGGCAACCTCGACTATCTTTGCACGGTCGAACACGATTACGAGACGTTCCACCTGTCGATGCAGTGCTACCAAGCTAACATCCTTTCGGGGGAGTTCAAAGAGCACGCTCACGAGGACATGAAGTGGCTCGATACCAATAACCTGTGGGATGTCGATTGGCTTCCAGCGGACGTTAAAGTCGTTAGGGAACTCGAAAAGAAACTCGGGCTTAAGTAAGAAAGGAGCGGGCGCTGCATGGCGCCTCGCTCCTTTTTGTTACTCGGCTTCACTAAGATCGCTGAGCATAAACTCGTAAATGTCCTGCCTCACGGGTGCGTTGAGCTCATATTCGATTTCGACGGCGTTGTCGTTGCTCTTAGTTTTAATAGCCTCGAACTCTCCGGTCGGATGTATTTCGCCTAAGAAATAGAACTCCTTGCCACCCTTATCGTCCTTGTTCTTTCGCATAAACAAATACGTTTTCAAGCCGTTTTCTGGCCATGCCTGCAGTCGCAGAATCTCGGGGGAGTTGAGCGTGCGGTTGTTCTTAGAGATTGCAACTAGCTTACTCGGCGAGACAAAACGGTCTTCATACTGAATGGACTCGCTAATGTCGGGTGCCTTGTCATAGTTAATAAACACGGGGAATGTATTGGTCTTCTCGTCGTAGAAGTAGCCGCCAAGATTTTGGCCGTTGATGTTCTTTTCCCAGTTCATCAAGCGGCAAACCTCTTCGTACATGTACTTGGCGTTGAGAACGAAATTTGTGTTTTCGTACGTCTCGGCATAGTCGAGTCGGTTGCGCGCGATGCCAAAATCCAGCACCTCGAGAATCTGGCGTTTGAACTCTGCGTTGCGCAGGGCGCTCGCAAACACTTCGGTCAGACGAGGTCCGGTTCCGTCGTCAATAAGCAGGGAAACGAAATCCTTAGGAGTGGCAAAGTCGCCCTTAAGGACGGCGATTGCCGACCTAACGGCGCTGTCCTTAAGTTGTGCGCGGTAGTTCCTAAGCGCGGCCTCACGCATATGTCGATAGCCCTCGTGTCCGGCTTCGACGAGCGTTTGAAGCAAATAGAGGTCTTCGAATCGCTTGCCCGCGGCGAGCTTTTGCGAAATAAATTTGAGAATCTTGGTTTGATCAGAGGAAAAATGGACTGTGTAGCCCGGCTCGTATTTGGAAAGAAATGCGTGGTAGGACCCCAGGCCGCTGTTCTTGAAGATAAGCAGCGGATCGATGGAGCCATTACGATCAAATTCGAGCAGCGAGGGAATCTTGCCGAGTTTCTGACGCAAGTCGAGATATTCGTTCTTCAAAAATCTGACGGAGGTAAAGTCACCGCCGTCGATGGCCTTATAGATGCGAGCTTCGGAAATACGATCGAAGCTTACCGTTGAGCATCCGGGGATCGCCGAATCGCTCTCTTGGACGAGACGACGCAGGCGGTCTTTGTTGTACGTCTTGTCACCCGAAAGCGCGATGGGCACCAAGAAGTTGCTCTGGTAATTGCCAATAAAGTCTAGTACCAGTGTGTATTCCTTGCCATCATTCAGGCGCAAACCTCGTCCGAGCTGCTGAATAAAGATGATTGCGGAGTCGGTGCGTCGAAGCATGATGATCTGATTGAGCGAGGGGATGTCGACGCCTTCGTTCATGATATCGACCGAGAAAATGTACTCGAGCTCGCCGGCTTCAAGTCGGCTGATCGCAGCATCGCGGACTTCATCGGAATCTTGACCGCTAATCGCAGCCGTTCGATATCCGAGAGTGTTGAATTTGCGCGACAGTTCTTCGGCCTCGGCGTTTCGATTGCAGAAAATTAAGCCCCTGCGGTTGCTTTTGGTGACGCTGTATTCTTCGATCTTCTCGGTGATGTGACGCACACGCTCGTCAGACGTCAAGCGTCCGAACAAGGCAGTGTCTTCAACCGTCTCGTCGTCAATCTCCAGATCGTGAATGCCAAAATAATGGAAGGGGGCTAGCATCTCCTCGGCCAAAGCGTCCTGCAGCGTGATCTGGAACGCGATGACGTGATTGAAAAGGGCAAAGACGTCATAGCCGTCGGTGCGATTAGGCGTAGCGGTCATGCCCAGATAAAATCGAGGCGTAAAGTGCGACATGATGGATTGGTAGCCCTGAGATCCCGTGCGGTGGGCCTCGTCGATGACGATGTAGTCGAACTCATCGGGACGGAAATCGCTCAGATGCTTGGCGACCGAAGAGCACATGGCAAACACGCAGGTAGCATTGCTTATAATCTTGCCAGTTTGATAGGTGTCGAACGTATAGGTGCTACCCAAAAGCCGTTCGTAGCTTGCACGGGAGGCGTCTATAATGCGCCGGCGGTGCGCAAGAAAGAGGATGCGTCGGGGTTTAGTTGCGAGCACGTCGAACGCCGAAAGGAAGGTCTTGCCAGTGCCGGTTGCCGAGACCAGCAACGCACGGGTCTCGCCCTTGCGGTGGATTACGCCGAGCGCCTCAAGGGCGCGCTGCTGCATTTTATTGGGCTTGATTTCTTTGAGGTCGTTCGTGGTTGAGCTAACAGCTGCCTGGAACGTCGGTTTCGATTTGGGCTTTGACGGGCATGCCGATCGATATGCGGCATAGTTCTCAATCCAGTCTTGGGAAAGCAAAACGGTTGAGGTGTCGTTCCACAACGAATCAAACTCGCCCCTCAGTTCACCGAGCAGACGGCTGTTTTCAACGGTCTGGTACAGCACATTCCATTCTTTATTACAGGTGAGGGCGGTCTGCGTCATGTTCGAGCTGCCGACGATGACCGTGCTGGTTTCGCCCTTATCAAAAATGTATCCCTTGGCATGCAGATTACCCTGGAATACGCGAACTTCCATGTTGCCGTATTCCAGGAGCTTGCGAAAGGCATCGGGTGAGTTGAAGTTGAGATAGGTGGACGTGAGCAGCCTGCCCTTAATGCCACGCTGCTTGAGCTCCTGGAACGCCTCGACCAGGATTTGAAGGCCGCCGTCTGCAACAAACGCTACGCAAAAGTCAAAAGAGCTGCAGGTTGAGAGCTGCTCCTTCATAATGGATAGTAGTGTTCCGCCTGTTGCCTTCGAGTTGGCGATGAGCTTGGGTGAATCGTTCTCGCGTGCAAGCGAGTCGAATTCAATATCAATCTGCTGCTGCGTAGTCATCCCGGCCATACCTTTCGAAAGACTATGTTGGCGCCAGGATAACAGATCGATCGTTCGTGTTTGGGCGTATGTGATTTTTAGACTATCGGCTACTCAAGTTTGTGGCTGCGGCTTTGGCGCCGTGTCTTGCTGAGCCTCTCTCTATCTATGTGTATGTGTTTTCGTTTTATGGGCTGTTGGGAGAAGTCCTGCCCCAAGATTCCGCGCATGTCATGGCTCCGTGTCGGCCATGTGGCAAGCTGCTTGTCATGGCCTCGCCGGAATCCGACCGCAAATGGTCACGGACGGATATGCAGGTTCTTGTCGCTACGTGAGAAAAACTTGCAAAACTCGCAAGTTCTTGTCATTCGATGAGAAGAACTTGCAGATTGGGACGAGCAAAGGAGAACCAGATGGTTCCTAGAAATCAATATCTCGAATAGCTGATAGCCTTTCGTGACGTCCAGTCACAGAGTCGATTGACGAGGAGGCGACGCGTAAGCGCGAGCTGCGTCCATTTGAGCTCAGGTAGCTCGAGAAGATTACTGGTGGTTGCGAGAAGATCATCGTCGTCCGTCAGGGGAGCCATCCGACCGATATTGACGGCATCAAAATCGTTTCTGCAGTCGATTTCTTAATGGGTAGGCTTGGGGCTTAGGGCGTTTAGAGCGCGTCTGTTTACTATGCCTAGCGACATTGCCGCAGTTCGTGACGCCGCCGGCTTCTTCCTCTCCGTCGAGCGGCGCCAACTCAGCTGATCCGTTGGGGACGAAGGAAAGCGGATCATTTTCGGCGCGCCGCAGGTGATACGAATCCTGCGGCGCGCTGTTATTTGCGCGAGGGCTTTCAGCTGTGTCCGCGTGGCGTGGGAGACTTAATTTGCCGTCTTGGTCTGTCGCGGCGGCGTGAATCAAAGCAACGACCCTCTAAGGAGTTCGCTACCAATGAGTGACAACGCAAAACAGCTCGCAAAGAAGTGCGTCAAGGACGCGGGGCCGTGCCTTGCGTTGTGCACAGCCGGCGCAGCGGTCGCGCTACTGGCTGTTCTGGGGCCATTCGACGTGCTCCGAAGTGCCAGTTCTCTGCACGTTTGCATGGCCCTTGCCGGCGCCATGATGACCGGTGGCGTGCTCGATCTGGTTTTTTGGGTGCTTGACCCGTTTGGATGGAAGAACGAAGGGTAAGCCTTAAGGGATGGAAGGGCTGGAACGGTTAGCTTAGTAATCGTGCAGAATGTGGGCTGGCGACTTACAGGGAAGTGGTAATCCGATGACGGTCTATGTGACGGGCGATATTCACGGCGGTGCCGACATGCAAAAGCTGCGCGACTGGGATCTTGGGGATAGTCTGACGAGTGACGACTATCTCATCGTCGCCGGCGACTTTGGCTTTCCCTGGGATTTTTCTGCCGAGGAGTGCGCCGATATCGCCTGGCTGGAGTCGCGCCCCTATACCGTGCTGTTCGTCGACGGCAACCACGAGCGTTTCGATCACTGGGCGGAGCGACCCATGGAGTTGTGGCACGGTGGGCTGACGCAGCGCCTGTCGGATACCTCGCCCATACGGCGCCTGACGCGCGGCGAGGTTTTTGAACTCGACGGCTCAACGATCCTTACCATGGGCGGCGCCACGAGCGTGGACAAGGAATACCGCATTCCGTATTCCAGCTGGTGGCCGCAGGAGTTGCCGGACGAGCGCAACTTTGAGGAGGCGCGGACAAAGCTCGACAGCGTGGGCTGGAAGGTCGACTACGTGATCACCCACACCTGCTCCACGCGCATGTTGTCGCCCACGCTCTATCCGGCGCCCGGCTGGAATTATCCCGATGTCGATCGACTCACCACGTTTTTTGACGAGCTGGAGGACCGTCTGGACTACAAGCGCTGGTACTACGGGCATTTTCATCGGGATGTCAACCCGGCCGAGCGCCATACCGTGCTCTACGACTGCATCGTTCGCCTGGGCGACGAACTCCAGCCCTGGGACGTTGCGTAGGGGCGCGGACGAATGAGCTTCGTGGCGAACCAAAACCGATTTGTTAAGGGATTTGCTCCCAAGCCGGCTTGCGCTCGAGCAACGTTTTCGCAGCTTCAGGCGTGGGAGAGTCAAGTATTTCGCAGAACGCATCGAACCCCTCTTGCGAAAGATGGGTTGTTGATGCTTTGGCAATGTCGCTATCGAGGTGGTCGTCAGGGTGGGCTGCCGTCTGTTGCATGCCTGTCCTTTCATCCATAACGATGTTCTCGCGATGCGCACGGATAACATCCCAGCTAAAGTGCTCGGCCAGCTGCTCGGCAGAGCGCGGCGTGGTGTCCGGCGTGATGCCCGTTTGTCCGGCGAGCCATCCCAGCAGCGCCTCGGGCGTGCCAAAGCGGGTGCGGAGCTCGCCCAGGTCCAGATCGCGATCTCGCTTGGATAGGCGGCGGCCGTCCGGCGACATGAGCAGCGGGATGTGCGCGTAGTGCGGCGTGGGAAGTCCTAGCAGATGCTGCAGGTAGATTTGGCGGGGCGTGGAACCAAGCAGGTCACATCCGCGCACGACCTCGGTGACGCCCATGGCAGCGTCGTCGACCACCACGGCTAGCTGGTAGGCAAAAACGCTGTCGCTGCGGCGCACCAAAAAGTCGCCGCACTCGGTGGCGAGTGCCTCGCATTGGGCTCCGTACGTGCGGTCAACGAATTCGATCACGTCGCCGGCGAGGTCGTCGACGGCGGGCACGCGCAGGCGCGTGGCGGGAGCGCGCAGGGCACTGCGGCGGGCAACCTCCTCGGCAGAAAGGCCTCGGCAGGCGCCGCGGTAGATGGGCGTGCCGTCGCTGGCGTGCGGCGCGCTTGCGGTGTGGAGCTCGGCGCGCGTGCAAAAGCAGGGATAGGTGAGGCCGGCGTCTTGCAGCTGGTGCAGGGCGTCCTCGTACAAGTCCAGGCGATCGTGCTGGTAGTAGGGGCCTTCGTCCCACTCAAGCCCCAGCCAAGCCAGGTCGTCAATCAATTGGGCGGCAAGTTCCGGGCGCTTGCAGCGATCGTCCAGGTCCTCGATGCGCAACACGATGCTGCCGCCCTGGCTGCGGGCCGAAAGCCACGCACACAGGCAACTGAACACGTTGCCCAGGTGCATGCGGCCCGAGGGCGACGGGGCAAAGCGGCCCACGACGGGGGTGGGCGCTGCCGTTGCTGGTGCGTCCGCGGCGTGTGTTGCTATGTTGCATGCGTTGATATCCATGCGGACGAGTATAGCGCGGGGTGAGGTGGGGGAGACGCTGCCGTGGCCTGCAAGTTGCCGAGGCCGCGCGTTGCGCGTGCCGGACCACCGGCTCGATAGCTCGATCGCCGCCCGCCAGCCCAACCCCTCAAACGACAGAAACCCCGGCAGCTCTTCGCAACTGCCGGGGTTTCCGCGGAAAAGGGGGACATGATCCTCAAGCGAACGGCAAAGGGGCAAACCGTTTTCGCTCAACTGCTTTATGCCCCTTGCTCGCGGACTCAATCAGTGCGCGTGCGGCAACACAAAGCCGCTACACCTGTGACGGAGCTATGAAGTGGTATCTATTGCCGGAGCGGGCTATGCCAAGGAGTGTCCCAGATTGCCGGCAGATAAGGAACGTCCCCAGGTGCCGGCCGCGGGCGTGACTTTCGTCCCGTTTGATACTCCGCTGGCCTAGATGTTCGTCATGTGCGCCCGTAAACGTGGGACAATGGCGTTGCTGGTATCACAGACAAAGGATGTGCCTATGAACGCCCCCGTTGCCAAAACCTGTCGGCAGCGCCGCCTGTTTGCGCGATTCGCTTCCGTCTGCGCGCTCGTTGCGCTTGCGTTGTTGCTGCTGCCTGCCGCCGCGCACGCCGACGGCTACTCCATGACCCAAACCTACATCAGTGCCACGGTTGAGGCCGATGGATCGCTGACCGTTGTCGAGGGACGCCAGTTTGATTTCGACGACGACATCAACGGCGTGTTTTGGGAGATCAATACGGGCACCAACCAGCAGGGCGGCACGGCGGGCGTTGACGTGCTGAGTGTCGAGGAAGAGGACACCGCGTTTAACAAAGTCGATAGCGCGAACAAGGGCGATTCTGGCGTCTACACGGTCGAGCAGACCGGTGACGGCGTAAGGATTAAGGTGTTCAGCCCCCACGAGAGCGGCGACAGCGCGATCTATTACGTGAGCTACACCATGACCGGTGCGGTCATGAACTGGGCCGATACCGCCGAGCTCTACTGGAAGTTCGTGGGCGACGGCTGGTCTGCGGATTCCGACGATGTCGAGATGGAAGTGCGCTTCGCAAATGCCGCTGCCGGGACGGCGGCCGTCAAAGGCGATAACTTCCGCGCATGGGGCCACGGTCCGCTGGCGGGCGACGTGTCGCTCGATGAGGACGAGCCCATGGTCACCTATACCATTCCCTGCGTGCATCAGGGCGAATTCGCCGAGGCACGCATCGCCTTCCCCAGCGACTGGGTGCCGCAGCTTGCCGCCTCGGGCGAAGAGCGCATGTCAACGATCCTGAGCGAAGAGAAGGAATGGGCCGACGAAGCTAACGCCCGCCGTGAGCACGCGCGTGCGGTTGCCGGCGCGATTGCCGTGATGTGTGTTGTTGTGGCGGTTGCCTATACCGGTGTAATCGTGATGCTCAAGTTGCGCAGGCCCAAGCCCAAGCCGCTCTTCCAGGACGAGTACTTCCGCGATGTGCCCTCCGCCGATCATCCCGCGGTGCTTGCAACTCTTATGAGCTGGAACGACGTGCCCGATCAGGCATATATCGCCACGCTGATGAAGCTGACCGACGACCGCGTGATCAAGCTGGAAGAAGCGACCGAGACCAAGAAGAAGGGTCTGCTCCGTCGCGAAAAAGAGGAGCAGACGTATCGCATCACAGTGACCGACGAGGCCTGGAAGGCTGCCAAGAAGGACGGCATCGACCGCGACGTACTCAAGGTCTTCTTCGCTGGCGTTAAGCCCGATAAGGACGGAGTCCGTTCGCGCACGTTTAGCGAGCTGGAGGAATACGCTAGCGAGCGCACCACATCTGTTGGCGACAAGCTCGAGGACTATCAGAGCACGGTTAAGGGCAAGCTGGAGGCGCGCGAGCTTATCGCCTCGGACGGCACCGTCGCCCTGGTTGCCGGCTTGGTTCTCGGCATCATCATTGTCTTTGGCATTTTGGGCTCTCTGTTCTATACCGACTTTGCGGACGCCAACGTCGGTGCCGCTATGATCTCGATCCCCGTCACGATTGTGGGCTTTGTCCTGAGCTGCACCTTCCGCCGTTACACGTCGGAGGGCGCCGAGGTGGCGGCTCGCTGCAAGGCGCTCAAGCATTGGCTCGAGGATTTTACGCGCCTGAAGGAGGCCGTCCCCAGCGATCTGATCTTGTGGAACAAGCTGCTGGTGATGGGCGTTGCCCTGGGCGTTTCGAAAGAAGTGCTGCGACAGCTGGCCGAGGCCGTGCCTGCGGATCTGCGCAACAGCGACGATTTCTACGACAACTACCCCTGCTACTGGTGGTATTACCATCACTACGGCAACGAGTCTCCGCTCGATTCGTTCAACGATGTGTATCACGAGACCATCCGCGAGCTGGCTTCGAGTTCCGATAGCTCGAGCGCCGGCAGCGGCGGCGGCTTTTCCGGTGGCGGCGGTGGCGGCGTCGGCGGAGGCGGCGGCGGAACGTTCTAGCGAGCGCTTGCTTTGGGGTGGATCTTTCTGGGCGGTTGCCAGGGAAGATCCATCCCATTTTTGTGCATCGAAACGGGCCATGCTTTCCGCTGCGGACCTTCGCACAAGGGGCAGTGGGCAAAAAATGCCAAATATGAGTACTGTTGCCTAGATTGTCACATTTGTTGTACTAAAAAATGGACTCCTAACGATATTATTTCTCGTTAGGAGTCCATTTTATTGTACATTTGGGGAGATACGTTAGTTCATCTGACGCGTCGAGACGCCTAAGAGACCCGAGAAAGCCGAATTGCGCTGCTGCTAAAAAGGTAACAGTACTCATATTTGATGTTTTTTGACCACAGCTATTTGCAGGCCCCCTATAGGGCGATGCCAACGAGGGCTTCGGCGGCCGTTTTGCTCAAGACTGTCCCCAGCGACTAGTCATTTAAGAACGTCCCCAATGACTAGGTGTGGTTGCTGCCAAGGAGTGTCCCGGGGTGCCGGCATAGACGATATGAGCAGGACATAAAAACATTGAGAGCCCCTGCTGCATGAAAGACCGCGGATTAGGCCGACAATGGTGAGTGTCTAATCCAACCGTGGCGGCCACGCCGCATTCATGGAAGGGGCTCCCATGCTCGATACTACCACCTTCGTCGGCCTCGACGTCCACGCC
>CABUQY010000008.1 GCA_902493915.1 uncultured Collinsella sp. | reverse complement strand
GATGCCGTCGAGCGCCATGGCAATCTGCTCCTCGATGAGCTCGCTCGGCAGATCGATGCCATAACGTGCAAGCAACGTCAGACGCACCACGGTCTCCTGTTCTGAGCCCGCATGAAGTGTGGTGAGCGACCCGTCGTGGCCCGTGTTCATGGCCTGCAACATGTCGCAGCACTCGGCACCGCGCACCTCGCCCACCACGATGCGGTCGGGGCGCATGCGCAGGGCATTAGTTACTAGGTCGCGAATCGTCACCGCACCCTCACCCTCAATTGAAGCCTCGCGCGCCTCTAGGCGCACCACGTGCGGATGATGCGCAAACTTGAGCTCGGCAGAGTCCTCGATCGTCACGATGCGCTCGCCAGTGGAAATCTCGCATGACAACGCGTTGAGCAGGGTGGTCTTGCCAGATCCCGTGCCTCCCGCAACCGCCAGGTCCTGTCGCAGCGACACCGCACACGACAGCAGCTGCGCATACCAAAGCGGCAGCGACCCCAGCCCCACAAGCTCGTCCAGCGAGCAGATGCGGTCCGAGAACTTTCGGATGGTGAGAATCGGTCCGTCAATCGCCACAGGCGGAATCACCGCGTTGACGCGATAGCCCGTTTTGAGGCGGGCGTTGACGATGGGGCTGCGCTCGTCGATACGGCGGCCAAGTGGCGAGATGATGCGGTCGATAAGCGCACGGATCTGCTCATCATCCTCAAACGCATGCTCGATGGGGTGCAAGACGCCGCCGCGTTCAAAGAAAGCCGAGCGGCAGCCGTTGATCATGATCTCGGTAACGGTGTCGTCCTCGATGAGCGGCTGCAACGGCCCCAGGCCCACCACGTCATCCAAAATCTCGTCGATGATGGTCTCGCGCTCGGGCGTCGCGAGATCGGTCGGCTCCTCAACATTGAGCGCCGCCTCCACCGCGGGACGCAATTCCGAGCGGGCAAGTGCCGGGTCGATATAGGCGCTGATACGCGCCACTTCGTCGTAACCCATGCGGTCCATCACGGCGCGCTTGGTGCGTCGTTTCACCGCGCGGCGACGCCCCGCATCTACAGGCGCTGCCGCCGCTGCAGCGCCGGCAGCCTTAATCCTTGTTTGCAGGCTCATCGCTGATCACCCTCGCGCGACCAGGGAAGGCGGATACGCGGGCGCTCGGTCCGCGTTGCACGGTCGGCGACCATATCGCTCCAAGGGCCGACGGCGCACCCCAGTTCCACGAGCATCTCGCGCGTGGCCTCGCGCACGCTGGTCGCAAAAGCGCTGGTCTGCCCCACTGCCTCGTCAGCGCGCCCAAACGCCATGAGCGCGGCGAGATCCTGCCCGCCATCGGCGATACGAATCTTGGAGCTCAACGCACAGGCAATCTCAAAGCGCATGGCGACGTCCTCGTCTGCCCCGCGCGCACCGAACCGGTTGAACACGGCGCTCATGCGCGTGCGCGGCACACCTACTCGACTTGCCAGTTCAATGACGCGCGACGCCGATGTCGCGGACGATACCGCCGCATCGCCAACGACCAGGCAACGGTCGCTCGCCGCCACCGCAGCCGCCACGGCGTCGCCCCAAAAGACCGAGGTATCGATAAAGACCACGTCGGATTCGCGACGCAGAACATCAAGCAGTAGCTCCACCGGACGTGCCATGAGCTCGGCTTGCTCGGGCGCCGCGACGGGGCCCCAGAGCGTAACGCCCGGCGCCACGCGCATCGATGTGGCCACGATATCCGGCTCGGCAAGCGCGCCCGCCGCCGACGGCTCGATAAGTGCCGCCATATCGCGCGGAGCATCGACGCCTAACAAGTCGTAAAGGTTTCCAAACATCAGGTCCAGGTCGAGCACGGCGGCACGCAAGCCCAACAGCGACGATGTGTGTGCCATGGTGGCAACGATCGTCGACTTGCCGCAACCGCCCGAACCCGAAATGGCACAGATGACCGGAGCTCGATGCTGCGGAGCGGCAGCGTCTGCCGGCGGCATCGGAGGAGGCGGAGCGGGCGTCGGTGGCAGCGTCCCCGTCTCCCCCGCCGCAACCACACGCTGCGTCCAAGCCGGCATGGCAGCTTGTTCGGTCTGCGAGGCAGGTTCGTTCTGCGCAATCTGCTCATGCTGCATCAGCGACAACTCGCCGCACCCGGCAAAGCCCTCAACTTCGTCGAGTTCATCCGCCAGATTCACGCCGTGCACGTATCCCATATCTACAGCCGGGGAGTCGCCAGCATGCTGCGCCGGCCCTCCAGCGTCATCGTATACAAGGGGGTTCCGGGGGCGCCGACCATGCTCGGCTTCCGCTTTTCCATAATCATCAACACGCGGGCCTCTTGTAGCGCGAGGCGCCCCGGGTTCCCTATCAACAAAAGCATCGGGCTCAATCGTCATGTGCCGATCGGAATCAACCGCTCCCTCGCCCGCGCGCCCGTTGCCGCATATACTGTGCGCAGCGATGACCTCGGTCGCCCCTGCGCGAAACAGCCCCTCGATATCCGACGGATCGAGTGCTTCTATCAACACGACCACGCGACTCACGCGGCCTTCGGCCGTCAGGCGCGCAACAGTCTTGCGCACATCTTCGGTATCAAACAGAGACGCCGCGATGATGGCAGCCCCGCGGCGCGACGGAAACGCCCGCGCCATGGAAATCAGCCCGTCCAGGTCACCCACGCGAAGCACCTGTGCACCCGCATCACGGCCCTCGACTTCCCGCTGCAACAGCCCGTAATCGCCGCACGCGCAGCACGCAAGCCAGATCGCCTTCATCACTCGTCGCCTCCGCTCTTTTTGCCGCGCGCCGTGGCGGGAATCGTCAAGCTGACCGTTCCCTTGCCCGAAGCTCCCAGCAGTTCCTTGACGTCTTCGGGGTCAGCCGCCAGCGTCACCCATTCGATCTTGCCCTCGCGCGTGGCACCGGAATCCTCACTGGTATCGATTACGTACGCGCCGCACAGCCGATCGGTTACGCCGTCTTTTTGCACATACACATCCACGTAGCTGCCCACGCCCGTGGCGCCGCCGACCGAGTGCTCGGCATCGACCGCCACCGAAACGGCGACCTTGCCCTTAGGCACCTCGAGCTTGTGGCTCTCGGCCTTGGTGTAGACATTGCAGATCACGGCGTTTTTGGGAATACGCGAAGTCGTCACGTCGCCGCGCACCTGGCGCAGCTCGGTCACCGCGTCACGCGGCAGCAGGCTTGTCAGCCATTCCTGGGTTATGACATTGGTCTCATCGAGGGTCTCGCCCACATCGATATCGCGCGCCGCGACGCATACCTCGACGCGATCGCCACCGTACTTGGCCAAGGTCTCAGCCTGGACCTGTTCGGCTTGCGAGCGGATCGACGAGCCGTAAACCATGCAGAGCAGAGCAGCGAGCACGCCCGCGACCAGACTGATGGCGATGCGCTTGCTCTTGTTCACGGCCGCTCCTCTCATGGCAGTGCCGGGCGAATGCCCGTACCACCATTGTCTGGGCGGTCAGAGTGCAAAGCGGCGCAATCGCAATCTTGGTTTTCGATGTCAAACCAATCGCTGACCAAAAGCTGACCAGCCCGTCAAGCTCGTGGCAAGGTTTTGGTCAGCACGTCAGCAAACTGCATGTTTCGAGGCTTTTCCGCAGCAAAAAAGCCGTCTCCTGAACAGTTGGGAGACGGCTGTCATAGGAAAAATCAATTACAGATGAACATCGGGATCGAGCATTTGAGCGCTCACGCGCATGGATGACGCCAAGTTTTGGAACGTTTCCAGCCGTAGGCTGTCGATCTGCCCGGCGTCCTCGGCCTCGCGAACGGCGCAGCCCGGCTCATGGGTATGTGTGCAATCGCCAAACCGGCACGCGCGCGATGCCTCGACAATCTCGGGGAAAGCGCGCGCCAGACCTCGCTCGTGACCCACGAGCGGTAGGCTGCGCAGGCCCGGAGCATCGGCGATCACGCCGGCGTCGCCCGGCAGCGCCACCATCACGCGCGCGACGGTAGTGTGACGGCCCTGGTCGTCGCGTTCACGCACACCGCCGGTCGCCAACGTATCGTGGCCCAGCAGTGCATTGAGCAGCGTCGACTTGCCGGCACCCGACTCGCCCAGAATCATGGCACAGCTCCCGGCAGGCACGCAGGCACGGACCTCGTCCAGGCCGCGGCCCTCGGCAGAGGACGTCACGATTACGCGCACGTCCGGACCCACCAGGCGGCGCACGCGGTCCAAATCGCGCTCGAGTTCCTCGGCATCGCAGCGGTCAGCTTTGGTGAGCACCACCACTGGCTCGGCATCGCAGTCGAGCGCCAACACCAGCGAGCGCGCCACGCGGTCGAGCAGCACCTCACCGGCACCGAGCGCCTGCACGATTAGCACGCTATCCACGTTGGAGCAGAGCACCTGGCGCTCTCCACGGGCGCGGCCGCGCCAACGCTCAAAGCTCGTACGGCGCGGCAGCACGTACTCAATCACGCCCATATCGTGCCCGGGAGCGCGGCGTACCGCCACACGGTCGCCCACGGCAGGCAGCAGGACCTCGTCCTCGCCGCGCGACTTGGCAAACCCCACGGCATGCTCGGCGCGAAAGGTGTCGTCGGCAGTGGCCACCAGCGGAAACCCGCGATCCAGGCGTACCACGGCACCGAGCTGCATCTGCTCGGGCTCCTCGGCATGTGCGCAGAAATCATCAAAGGCAGTCTGCTGGGTTTCATCGACCGGCAGATCATCAAACGCCGGGACATCCTGCAGCGCATCGAGCCCCGGTACGCTCGCCAACAACTCCTCGGCAGACACGGGCGCTTCGGTCGCGAGTTTCCGACGACGACCGCGCTTAGCCCGCGCCCCCGTCGTCTTTTTCTTCGCTTTAGCCTTAGCCTTAGCCACAAACGCCTCCCAGCAGCCAAAATCACAACTGAGCAGGTATTTTAAATCAAAAAGAGCTGGCCGGGCAAAGCCCGACCAGCTCACATACTTTCCCTCAGCTCATGGTCCCGAGAGGTTGTCCGAAGGCCCGACCGCCGAGAGGGGTTTCTTCTGAGCGATCCCGCAGCGCGAAGCGCGAGGACCAGCGAAGAAGAAAACACGCAGGGGCGGGCCCGGACAGGTTAACTTACTCCTTCTCGACCGCGCGCATGATCGCCTTGTAGATCTCCATCAGCGGGATGATCAGGAAGGCCAGGCCCAGCGCGGCAAGAACGCCCTTGAGCTCAAGCGTCACAGGGCCAAAGAACATCTCGGCAAGCGTCGGCTGTACGGTCACGATCACCGTCAGCACCAGCGCCAGCGCAGCGGAAGCCCACAGCCACTTGTTCTGCTTCTTCATGGTGAACAGCGACGCACGACGGCTGCGCATATTGAAGCAGTGGAAAATCTCGACCATGTTGAGCGTGATGAACGCCATCATCACGCCTTCCTCGTCGGCATTGCCGGCGATCATATCAGCGATGTGAATGTAGCCCATGTCAAAGTACACGCCCACAAAGAAGCTCGCCAGCACCAGCACGGTGATGATCAGACCCTGGACCACGCAGTCCAGACCCATATGTCCGGCGAAGACACCGTCCTTAGCGTTGCGCGGCTTGCGCTTCATAATGTCGCCCTCGGCGTCCTCCATGCCCAGCGCGAGCGCGGGGAAACAGTCGGTAACCAGGTTCACCCACAGCAGCTGCACCGGCTGGAAGATGGTAAAGCCGATGAGCGTGGCGATAAACACCGAGAAGACCTCGGCAAGGTTTGCCGAAAGCAGGAACTGGATGACCTTGCGGATGTTGTCGTAGATGCGACGGCCCTCTTCGCAGGCACCGATGATGGTGGCGAAGTTGTCATCGGCAAGCACCATGTCGGCGACGTTCTTGGTGACGTCGGTACCGGTGATGCCCATGCCAACGCCGATGTCGGCGCGCTTGATGGACGGGGCGTCGTTGACGCCGTCGCCCGTCATGGCCACGATCTGGTCGCGCGACTTCCAAGCCTCGACGATGCGGGTCTTGTGCTCGGGCTGAACGCGGGCGTACACGCCGTAGTCCTCGATGTGCGCGTCGAGTTCCTCGTCGCTCATGCGGTCGAGGTCGGCGCCCGTGATGGCCTGGCTGCGATCGGTGACGATACCCAGCTGCTTGGCGATGGCCACGGCGGTGTCGATGTGGTCGCCCGTAATCATGACGGTGCGGATACCGGCATCGTGGGCCTCGCGGATGGCGTCGGCGACCTCGGGGCGGACCGGGTCAATCATGCCGGACAGGCCGCAGAAGACCAGGTCGTGCTCGAGCGCAGCGGGGCTGCAGTCGGCCGGGACCTCGGTGTAGGTGCGGCTTGCCAGCGCCAGCACGCGCAGGGCCTCGTCGGCCATGGCCTTGTTGGCGGCCACGAGCTCGGCGCGACGCTCCTCGGTCAGCGGAACGACCTTGTCGCCCTCGTAGATATGGGTGCACAGGCCGATCACCACGTCGGGCGCGCCCTTGGTGTACTGCTCATACTCGCCGTCCAGGGTCTCGACGACCACGGACATCATCTTGCGGCCCGAGTCAAACGGGGCCTCGCCCACGCGCGGATGCTCGGCAGTCAGGCCAGTGAGCCCCGCCTTGCCGGCATCGTTGACGAGCGCACACTCGGTCGGCTCACCCACGGCCTCGCCCAGCTCCTCGTCCCACTGGGCGTCGGAGCACAGAGCCATGCCGGCCAGGAACTTCTCCTTAGGCGCAGCGAGCTCGTGCTTGACGACGGTCATCTTGTTCTGGGTGAGGGTACCGGTCTTGTCGGAGCAGATGGTCTGCGTGCAGCCAAGGGTCTCGACGGCAGAGAGCTTGCGGATAATCGCCTGACGCTTGGCCATCTTGGTCACGCCGAGCGACAGCACGATGGTCACGACGGCAACCAGGCCCTCGGGGATGGCGGCGACGGCAAGCGAGACAGCGACCATAAAGGTGTCGAGCAGCGCGGTCGGATCGGTGAGAACGTTGCCCACGCCGTGGCGGATGATGTCGACGCCAAAGATGACGACGCAGATGACGATAACCATGATGGTAAGGATGCGGCTGAGCTCGGCGAGCTTCACCTGCAGCGGCGTGAGCTCTTCCTTGGCCTCGGCCAGGGCGCCGGCGATCTTGCCCATCTCGGTGTTCATACCGGTGCCGACCACGACGGCGCGACCGCGGCCGTATACCACGGTGGAACCCATGTAGCACATGTTCTTGCGGTCGCCGAGCGGCACGTCGTCGGTGCCGGCGGCGAGCTCAATGACGTTGGCATGCTTCTCGACGGGCACGGACTCGCCAGTGAGTGCAGCCTCTTCGATCTTCATCGTGGCACTCTCGAGCACACGGCAGTCGGCCGGGACGGAGTCGCCCGCCTCGAGCATGATCACATCGCCGGGCACGAGCTCGGCGCTCGGCAGGTGCACGAGCTTGCCGTCGCGCAGCACCTTGGACTGCGCCGCGCTCATCTCCTGCAGGGCCTCGAGGGCCTCTTCGCTCTTGGCTTCCTGGACCACGCCCAGTACCGAGTTGACGATAACGACGAACATGATGATGGCGACGTCGGCAAAGTCGGGCTCGCCCTTGACCATACCCGTGAGCGCGCTGATGACGGCGGCAACGATCAACATGATGACCATGGGGTCGGCCATCTGCTCAAAGAAACGCTTCCACAGCGGCGTTTTCTCGGCTTCCTCGAGCTTGTTAGGGCCTGTCTTGGCGAGGCGCGACGACGCCTCGTCGTTGCTCAGGCCGAGGTTCTCATCGACGCCCTGGTCGCTGAGCACCTCCGCCGCGGCGGACAGGTATTCCTTTTGCATATAGAGTCCCCTCCTGGGATTCGGGCCACTCAGCAGATTGATGCCCGATCATAATTCCCAGGAGAAGGGCAAGGGCTCATCAAGGCTGCCGTGCTGAGCGGCAGTTGATAGTGGAGCTATGGTACCCCAAAGCAGCGCGTCTAGCCATAACATTCCAATTGGAAACACGGCTCGAGTGCAACGATGCAGACCGTGTGATGCTCAATATTGATAAAACGTTTTTTCTTCGGCACATCGTCAAACTGAAATATCGCCCAGATAGCAGCGGTCAGAACGGTTGGTAAAGTTTTTGCATATACCGTTTTTCCGCAAAAAATGAACTTCTAATTCGGCATACGGTCGATTTTTTGGGGTATTCGGTCGCCATTTCGTTATAATCATCTCAGTTTTATTTCTTATGGTTTATCTATCAGCGCAAGACGATGTCAGATGGAGGTCTGAATGTACAAGCGCACCAAGATTGTATGCACCATGGGTCCCGCCTGCGATAGCGACGAGACCATCCGCGAGATGATCAAGGCGGGCATGAACGTCGCCCGTTTTAACTTCTCGCACGGATCCTACGACGAGCACCACGGTCGCATCGAGCGCGTCCGTCGTATTTCCAAGGAGCTCGGTCTGCCCGTCGGCATCCTGCTCGACACCAAGGGCCCCGAGGTCCGCACCGGCCTTCTGGTCGATGGCAAGAAGGTTGCCGTCAAGACCGGCGATAAGATCGTCGTCACCGCTCAGCCCACGTCCGAGGATTTCCACGGCACCTCTGAGCACATCTCCCTCGACTACCTGGCTCTGCCCTCCGAGGTCGAGAAGGGCTCCCTTATCCTGATCGACGACGGCCTGGTTGCCCTCGAGGTCGAGTCCGTCGACGGTCAGGACATGACCTGCGTCGTCAAGAACGACGGCCTGATCGGCGAGCGCAAGGGCGTCAACATGCCCAACGTCAACATCTCGTTGCCCGCCATCACCGAGCGCGATCGTCAGGACATCCTCTTTGGCCTGACCGAGAACATCGACTACATCGCCGCTTCCTTCATCCGTGACGGCGAGTCCGTCCGCGGCATCCGCGAGCTTTGCCGCGAGAACGGTGGCGAGCACGTGACGATCTTCCCGAAGATCGAGTGCGCCCTGGGCGTCGAGAACTTCGACGAGATCCTCGAGGCTTCCGACGGCATCATGGTCGCCCGTGGCGACCTGGGCATCGAGATCAAGCCCGAGCTCGTTCCCCACATCCAGAAGGAGATCATCGCCAAGTGCAACGCGGCCTACAAGCCCGTCATCACCGCTACGCAGATGCTCGACTCCATGCAGCAGAACCCGCGCCCGACGCGCGCCGAGGTTGCCGACGTTGCTAACGCCATCTACGACGGCACCGACGCCGTCATGCTGTCCGGCGAGTCCGCTGCCGGTAAGTACCCGGTTGAGGCCGTCAAGATGCAGGCCAGCATTGCTCTCGAGACCGAGAAGTACCTCCCGGCTCACGCTCCGCTCGAGGTTCCGGCTGACGCTCACGGCACCCGCGTTGTCAACAACGTTGTGGGTATGTCCGCTGTGAACATGGCCACCACCGTTGGCGCCAAGTGCATCACCGTGCCGACGACCACCGGCCGTACTGCTCGCCTGATCTCGCACTTCCGTCCCAACATGCCGATCTGCGCGTTCTCCCGCCACGAGTGGGCCGTCCAGCAGATGATCATGTACTGGGGCGTTATCCCGCACCAGGCCGAGATTACCCAGGGCACCGTCAACGGCACGATCGTCAAGGCGATCGAGACCGCTAAGGAGCTCGGCTACGTCGAGGCCGGCGACCTGACCGTCGCCACCGCTGGCGATCCCCGCATGAGCGTCCAGCTCGAGGACAAGGTCTCCTCGACCAACGTCGCTTACGTCGCTCAGGTGCGCTAAAACGCACTTGCAAGCACACTTGCATTGCAAAGGGCCCGGAAGGCTTTGCCTTCCGGGTCCTTTTTCTGTGCGTCGATGCCTCCTGCACGGCATGACACGCAACCAGCTGCTTATGGCATGCTATGAAATGTGCAGCTCGTTTGCCGTGTTTACGCCCTGCGGCGGGAGCTGTTGGTCAATTGGGATGAGCTGTTCACTGCCGGGCCGACCAGCTAGCAGCTAGCGATCAGGGGCAGCGCGGGCACATCGGGCGATTCGACGCGGGCGGCAAATCCCTCCTCAGTTAGCTCGACGACCTCGGTAAACGTTGCATCGAAAAACTCCTCGGTTAGCAAGCGATACGGCGGATGATCGGGCTCGCCGGGGTTTTCGCGTACAATCTCGTGCATAACGCCGATGGTCTTGAGCACATACTCCTTATGGATGGGATACTGACCAAAACGCGTCGCCGCAGTATAGAGGCGATCGGTCGCGCGCGGAATCGAAACAATGCCGAGCGTCTTGCCAAACCAGTCAAAGTCGCCTTGCTTTTTAATGCGGAATTCCTCGCACGGCTTGCCGCCGTGCGCCTCTAGGTATTGGTTCACGCGGGTATTCCACACAGTATCGGCCACAAGGTGAGACCAAACGCCCAGCGTCAGATCGAGCAGCGACTGCGCCACGTCATCGGGCGCGAGCGAAAGCTCACTAGCACCGGGACCGGCAACCGGCTCGGCGTCCTTGTAACGTTGGGGATAATGCACCCGATTGAGTCGCTCACGCTCCTCGACAATCGAGGTCGCGGCAGCCAGCGTACCAACAGGCGCCCCTTTAAGCAGCGGCGCCACATAGGTATCCCAGAACTCGTGCTCGCGCGGCTTAGGGATAGGCTCGGGCTTTGCAAAGTGCGTAATGCGATACGGAATGGGATCAGCGATGCCAGGGACCATATAGCCCACGAAGATATCCGGAACCACGCAGCCAAACAAAAAGGCATTGCGGTCGCGCACGCTATTGGCAAGCGCACCGCTGCGCTCCAGCAAACGCTCCGTCTGAGCGATATGAATGTTCCAGCTTGGCATAGCCACCCCCATAAAAACCTGGATAACTATACCATCACGGCAAAGCCGCGCGGGCGGCTACGCACGCTCTACGCAGCAACTATTCCGCAGCGCCGCTCTCGGTTCCATACGACGACACCGGCGCCTCGACCACATGGTGATATCGATCGATATAGATGGCGCGGGCACCCAGGCGCCGCACCAAATCCTGATGATGTGCGCTCATCAAGACCGTCTTGCCGGCAGCAACATAGGCCAGTAGAAAGTTGACCACGATGTCGCACGAGTCCTCGTCAAGTCCGTTGGTGGGCTCGTCGAGCACCAGGATATCCGGGTTCATCGACACCACCGCAGCCAGCGCAACGCGCTTCTTTTGCCCGCCCGAGAGCTGATAGGGAGAGGCGTCGGCAAGGTCGGCAACCTGGAACAGCCCCATGGCATCGCGCACGCGGCGCTCGAGCTCGTCTGCCGGCAGCCCCATTTGAGCCGGGCCAAACGCGACTTCCTCGCCGACCGTGGCACAAAAGAGCTGCGCATCGGCGTTTTGGAACACAAAGCCCACGCGCTGATGGAACCGCTGGGCCGTCGCGGAATCCTTGAGATATGCCGCATCGACCACGCGCCCGTCAAACAGGTACGCACCCGTGTCCGCAAGCTCAAGGCCGTTGATAAGACGCATAATCGTCGTCTTGCCGCAGCCGTTGGGACCGAGCAGAGCAACGAGCTCTCCACGGTTCACCTGCAATGAAACGCCATCGACCACCGTATGACCCGCATAGGAAAACACCACGTCGCGAAACTCGATGAGCGGCGTGGTCTCAGCGCCGGCAGCACCGCTCGCACCCATCGCGTTATTCGTATCGTTTGCCAAAACGTCGCCCTTCCCTACTCACATCGACGGTTCGACCGACCGCGCTACAGCACCGCGCACAACACGGCGAGCAACGCCACAACGGCCGCGTAAACGGCATCGCGCCAGCCAAAGCCGCTCCGTGCAGGCGCCGGATACGCACCGGCAAAGCCGCGGCAAAGCATAGCCTCGTCCATCGCGCGGCTGCATTCCATCGCCTTGATAAACGTCATGCCCATGATACCCGCGATCGAATCGGTACGCGAAAATCCCTCAGGCGCGCGACCGACGCTGCGCAGCATGACCGATTCGCACAGATCGTGCGCCGTGCGGCCCAGCACCTCAACGTGCTTGAGCGCCATATCAAAGGTAAAGATAACCTCGTCGGGTAGATGCAGCATCTTGAGCGCAGCCGACATGCGGCTCCACGTGAGGGTCCACGAAACGCCCAGCACCAGTGACACATTAATGAAGGTCTTGAGCGCGATCTTGAGCATGGCGCCCGTGGCAGAAGCACCCAGCAGCAGAGCAGGCAGTGCCAGAACCACGGCAAACCCCGCGGCAGCCAATGCCGGCACAAAAGTCGCCCGCAGCCCGCGCACCGGGCGCACCGCGACCAGCACCAACGCGATAGCCGCCATCAACATGAGGTACAGCGGGTTCTGCGTCAGACACACGCACAGGACGCAGACGAACATCCCCACCAGGCGCACCGGAGCCGAAACGCAAGAAAGGGCGCGGTCGACCATCGACCCGCCCTCGTGCGCGCCTCCACCCAGGCGAACCCGCTCAAGCAGGCTCGCCAGGTGCAGGACGTTCTTTTGCATCACACGATGCCGAGCCCCCGCGGGCTCGTATCGCTCCTCGACCGCAAGCCAGCTAGGCAGCTCGACCATCTGCATGCGCTCAGTTTTCCTTAACCGTCAGCGAGATCAGACGGAATGCGATGGTGAGCACCGCCACGCCAATTACGCCCGAGAGGATATACATGGCAGCCTGGCCGGCAAAGCCAAGACCCTGCTCCTCGGAATAGGCCTGCAGATAATCGCCCGTGGGCAGTGCGTCGGCAAAGGTCGGGGTATCGAGACCGACCGAAGCCTGCAGGCTGTCGTCACCAGCCTCCTGAACGGCGGTCGCGGCGCCCTCGGCGTCCCACTCGCCCCAGGCGTCACCCGTGGCCAGCAGGCCCAGCGGCGTGGCCACGACAAGCACGGCGACCAGGATGAGCGTGGGGACCAGCGAGGTCTTCTTGGCAGCAGCGCCCTCGGCAGCAAGCTGGCCATCGACGGCCTCGGGTCCGACGATAATGCTCGGCGCCGTCTTCTTAATGAAACCGTTGATCGCAGCCGTCGCCACGCCCTCGACCACGCCGGCAACCAGCATATGCGGGATCAACATGGCCGGAATAGCCACAGACAACGGGAAGGGGCAATACAGCGGCGCGCCCGAAGCGTTGGTAAAGAGCATCGGCTGAATACCAAACTCAATCGCCGCGCACAGGGCCGCCAGGCACAGGCCGACCCAGCCGCTTACGATGGCCGAAACCGAGGTGCCCCAGCTCTTGTCGTGCAGACGGCTGTTGAGCGCACGGAACACGATAGCAGCGACAAACGGCAGCACAAAGGCCATGTTAAAGCAGTTGGCGCCAAACGACAGAACGCCGCCGTCGCCAAACAGCAGCGCCTGCAGCGCCAGCGCAACCGAGACAGCGATAGCCGCGGCCTCGGGGCCCAGCAGCAGTGCGATGAGCGCGCCACCAACGGCGTGACCAGTGGTACCGCCGGGCAGCGGCACGTTGAACATCATGAGCAAGAAGGAGAACGCGGCGCAAATGCCCAAGAACGCCATGTGCTCGCGATCGAGCGTAGCGCGCACCTTTTTGATGCAATGGACCCAAACGGGCACCATTGCCACCGCCATGACGGCATCGGTCTGCGGAGACAGATAATTATCTGGAATGTGCATGTACGCCTCCCGGTTATCGGCGCACGGAATTGCAACGCCGCTTAAATCACCTTAAGAGTGTTACGTATTGTTAGATTCGTAACACGCCGCGGGCTATCATAGCAAAACGGCGCACTGCCGACAAAGCAGCACGCCGTTATGTAATGCGCGTGTCATATATGCAGGCTCAGCGGTGTCTCATACCGAGCATAGCGGTCACGTAGGACTCAGCAGCAGCCACAGCTGACCTATACCCAGCGCAAATCCTAGCCGCGGACCTCGCCGTTTACGCCCTTGCACACCTTGGTGACGATCTTCTGGTGCGCCTTCTCGACCTCTTCGCTGGTGAGCGTGTGGTCGTCGGAGCGATACGTAAGCGCGAAGGCCATGGACTTTTTGCCCACGCCCACGCGGACCGGATCGCGGTAGACGTCGAACAGACGCACACCCTCGAGCAGCTTGCCGCCGGCGCTGGTAATGCGGCGCTCAAGGTCCTCGCAGGTCACGGAGTTATCGACCACGATAGCCAGGTCGTGCTCAACAGCCGGATACTGCGAGAACTCGCGGTAGTTCTCCTGATTGCGGGCGCCCTTGATCAGCTTGTCCAGATCGAGCTCGAAGGCAACGACGACCTCATCGATGCCCATCGCCTCGCGCGCCTCGGGGTGAATCTCGCCGACCCAGCCCAGCACGGTGCCGCCGGACAGAACCTCGGCCGCACGACCCGGCTGCAAGAAAGCGTAGCCCTCGCCCTCGACGGGACGGAAGCGAACCTTCTCGATGCGCAGCTGGGCGAGCAGCTCCTCGACAATGCCCTTGCCAAAGAAGAAGCGCAGCTTGCGATACTTCATGTTCCAAGACTGCTCGCTCCACTGGCCCGAGAGCACGCCCGCCACGGACTTGGTCTCCTTGGGCAGACTGGCGTTCTCGCGACCGTGGAACAGGCTGCCGACCTCGTACAGGTGCACGTTGGGCGTGCCGTGGGCCTCGTTATAGGCAACGGACTGCAGCAGGCCCGGCAGCAGCGAACGACGCATCTCGGTCTGCTCGGCTACCAGCGGATTCATGAGCACCACGGGGCAGCCGCGGCCCTCGGTGGACATGCCGATCTTCTCCAGGTCGCCCGGGGCGGCAAAGCCAAAGGTCGTGGTCTCGTTGAGGCCGCAGGCGCGCAGGATCTCGCCGACCTTACGGGTGAGCTTCTGCTCGCGGGTCAGGCCGCCGATGTGGTTCTTGGCAGCCGGGATGGTCGCCGTCACGCGGCCCATGCCCCATAGGCGCAGGACCTCCTCGATCAGGTCAATCTCGCGCGGCAGGTCGGGGCGGAAGCTCGGCGGCGTGACCATAAAGTCCTCGCCGTCGCGCTCGACGGTGCAGCCCAGACGGGTGAGCGAACGCTCGATAAAGTCGGGCTCGATGTCGGCACCGCAGATGGCATGCACGCGGGCCAGGCGCAGCTTAATGCTGTCGATGGTCTTGGGCGCGGGGAACACGTCGACATAGCCGGGAGCGACCTCGCCGCCGGCAATCTCCTCGATGAGTGCGCAGGTAACGTTGGCGACATCCACGCAGCCGGTCTCGTCGACCTGGCGCTCAAAGCGAATGGAGGCGTCGGAGATCAGCGACAGATCGCGGCTGGTGTGCGAGGTGCGACCGGCGTTGAAGCAGGCGCTCTCAACCATCACGTCGACGGTGTCGTCCTCGATCTCGGAATCCATGCCGCCCATAACGCCGGCCAGCGCCACGGGGCGCTCGCCGTCGGTGATGAGGCCCATGCCGGCGTCGAGCGTGCGCTCCTCGCCGTCGAGGGTCGTGAACTTCTCGTCCTGTTGGGCGGCGCGAACCACCACGCGGCGATGGCCATCGCGCTCGGCAAAGGTGTCCAGGTCAAAGGCGTGCAGCGGCTGACCGGTGAGCATCATCACATAGTTGGTGATGTCGACGATGTTGTTGTGCGGGCGCACACCCAGGGCGTTAAGGCGCTTGACCATCCAGTCGGGCGAGGGGCCGACCTTCACGTTGCGCACGATGCGGGCGACATAGCGGTCGCACAGGCCCTCGTCGGCGATCTCGACCGAAAGCTCGTCGTCGGTCGCGCGGCCGGTCTCGGCCTTGATGGCGGGCAGCTCAACGTGGAAATCGCGGTCGAAGATGGCGCCGGTCTCGCGGGCCATGCCGATCATGGACAGGCAGTCGGGACGGTTGGGCGTGATCTCACAGTCGAGCACGGTATCACTCGAGCCCACGTACTCGGCAAACGGCATGCCGCAGGGCGTGTCCTCGGGCAGGATCATGATGCCGGAGTGGTCGCCGCCCAGGCCGAGCTCGCGCGCGGAGCAGTTCATGCCCATGGACACGACGCCGCGAAGCTTGCTCTTCTTGATCTTGACGTCGCCGGGCAGGACAGCGCCAATCATGGCCGTGACGATGTGGTCGCCGGCCTCGAAGTTCTGCGCGCCGCAGACGATCTGCAGCGGAGCGGGGTTGCCGTCGGCGTCGAGGTTCTTGTCGCCCACGTCGACCGAGCACACATACATGTGGTCGCTATCGGGATGCGGGGTCTTGGTGAGCACCTTGGCAGTCACCACGTGGTCGAAGGACTCGCCCACGGTGTCGATCGCCTCAACCTCGGTGCCGGTACGGATATATTCGTCCGAAAGGGTCTTGGGATCCTCCGGAATATCGATCATGGTCTTGAGCCAGTCGTAAGAAACGCGCATATAATTGGTCTCCTTTCATAAATGCGGCTTTGAGCCGGAAACTGCAACTAAGAAGAAAGCGTTCTAGAACTGGTTCAAGAACCTCATGTCACCAGTCATCAACGTGCGCAGGTCCGGCAGGTCGTAGCGCAGGGCCGCGACGCGCTCGGCGCCAATACCAAAGGCGAAGCCGGTGTACTTCTCGGGGTCAATACCGCAGTTAATCAGGACGTTGGGGTCGACCATGCCGCAGCCCAGGATCTCGATCCAGCCGCTGTGCTTACAGAAGTTGCAGCCCTTGCCGCCGCAGACGTGGCAGCTCACGTCCACCTCGCAGGAAGGCTCGGTGAAGGGGAAGAAGTGCGGGCGGTAACGCGTCTTGCGGTCCTCGCCAAACATGCACTTAACAAAGTAGTCGAGCGTGCCCTTAAGATCGCCAAAGGTGATGCCCTCGTCGACGACCAGGCCCTCGATCTGGTTGAACTGCGGCAGGTGGCAGGCGTCGGCCGTGTCGGGACGGTAGACGGTGCCCGGGCAGATCATGTAGATGGGCGGCTTCTGCGACTCCATGGTGTGAATCTGCACGCCCGAGGTCTGGGTACGCAGCAGTACGTCGGACTCGCCATGGGCGTGAGCCTCGGGGTGCGCGACGCTGCCGGGATTGTTGTCGACCACGTAGAAGGTATCGCGGGCCGAGCGGCTCGGGTGATCCATGGGGGCGTTGAGCGCGGTGAAGTTGTAATAGGAGGTATCGACCATGGGGCCGGACTCGACGGTGTAGCCGATACCGCAGAAGATATCCTCGGCCTCCTCGATGATCTGCTTGATCAGGTGCTGGTGACCGATCTGCGGACGGATGCCCGGCAGCGTGATGTCGACGGCCTCGTGCTCGAGTGCGTGTTTGAGGGCGGCGGCCTTCATCTCGGTGGTGCGCTCGTCGAGCATGCCCTCGATCAGCTGGCGCATCTCGTTGGCGCGCTTGCCCATCACGGGACGATCCTCGGGGGCGAGCTTGCCCATCATGCGCATCAGGCCGGTGATGCGGCCCTTGCGGCCGAGCAGCTCAACGCGCGCGGCCTCGAGCTTGGCGGCGTCGTCGGCGCCTGCGACGAGCTCCTTGGCCTCTTCCTCGAGTTTGACCAGATCATCAATCAGACTCATGTCTTCCCTTTCGTCTCTCGCGCATTCGCTTGCCGGGGCGACCGATGCCGCTTGGCGCTGCGAAAACGCGGCCCGGTTCGGTAACAAAAAACCGCCCTCGGGCATGTGCATTGCCCAAGGACGGTTAAATTCCGCGGTACCACCTTGTTTGACCCGGCGGATGTCTGACCCGCCGCGCCCACTCTGCGCCCCTTATCGCGAGGCTCACGGCTTCCCTACTGGGGCCTCGCTGCCGCCGGCCGCGTGCCCGTTGAGGTCGCTGCTCGGGAGTGAACGCTTGGCCCTTGCCACCGGAGGAAGGCTTGCAGCCCATGACCTTCCCTCTCTTGCCGGCGACGCGGCGGGCAAAACCCTCTCCGTCAACGCATTGGGCTATAGGATAACACATTTCGTGAGCGCATCGCCGCGTTCCGTTTTGTTCGCGCTGGGTACAAGGCAGGTAGCTGTGCAAACTGGCCGCGCACCCGCCTGCGGTGCTCGGCCTGCGAGATTAAGGATACGGTATGGGAAAGAAACTCGATAAGAAGGCCCAGGCCGCCGTGGCAAAGGCCGCCAAGGGCGTCAAGGCCGCTAAAGTCGACAAGGCCGTCAAAAAGTTCCGCAAACTCGAGGGCAAGCTGTGGACTCGCGAGTACCTGCTCAAGATTGCCGAGTTCGATGGAGCGACGATTGCTCCCGTCAACGGCGCTGCCGCCCGTGCCGACGCCATGGGCACGCTTGCCGGCGAGCATCACAAGCTACTGACCAGCGAGAAGTCCGTTGAGCTCGTACGCTCGTTAGCACGCGAGACGGTTGCAGGCGGACATGTAGACGACCCGCAGCTGCTCGACGAGATCCGCGTGCTCGGCCGCGACCAGCGCGAGGCAAGCGTTATTCCTACCGAGGAGGCCGAAGCCTGGACCAGGCTCACCTGCGAGGCCGACGCCGTGTGGCACAAGGCCAAGACGGCCAATGACTGGGCGAGCTTTGAGCCCTATGTGGATAGAATCGTCGCCCAGCTTAAGCATCAGGCCGAGCTCATGGACCCCAAGCGCGACCCATACGACGTTTGGCTCGACCAGTACGAGCGCGGCCTTTCCACCAAGAGCTTCGATGCGTTTTGCGACGAGGTCAAGGCGACGGTCGTGCCGCTCGTGCACGCCATCGGCGAGCGCGGCCAGCAGCCCGATGCCGACTTTTTGCACGCCCGCGTGCCCGAGGCCGCCCAGCGCGCCATGAGCTTCGACCTTATGAAGCTCGTCGGCCTGAACCTGGACGACACCACGCTTGCCTTTACCGAGCACCCGTTTAGCGAGGGCTTTGCCGTAGGTGACGCGCGCATCGCGACACACATCTACGAGGACGATTGCATCTCCAACGTCTACAGCATCATCCACGAGGCGGGGCACACCATGTACGAGCTGGGCGTCAATCCCGCCTATGCGCGCACCTGCCTGGAGGGCGGCACCTCCATGGGCATCCACGAGAGCCAGAGCCGCTTCTTTGAGAACACCGTGGGCCGCAGCCGTGCCTTTATGGGACCGCTGCTCGAGGTGCTGCGCCGCCACGCGCCCGAGGTCTACGGCAACGTAGACGAGGACACGCTCTACCGCGCCGTGAACATCGCGCAGCCGTCGCTGATCCGCACCGAGGCCGACGAGCTCACCTATCCGCTGCACGTTATGGTGCGCTACGAGATCGAGCGCATGCTGTTTGCCGGCGAGGCCACAGCCAAGGACATCCCCGCGCTTTGGAACCGCTTCATGGATGAGTACCTGGGCATTCCCGTTCCCGACGACACGCACGGCTGCCTACAGGATACGCACTGGAGCGGCGGCTCGTTTGGCTACTTCCCTACGTATGCGCTGGGCAGTGCCTACGATGCCATGTTTGTGCCGGCCATGTGCCGCGACGGTGTCGACCTCAACGGCGCCTGTGCGAGCGGCGACCTGACACCCGTCCGCGCCTGGCTGGGCGAGCACATTTGGCAGTGGGGCCGCGCCAAGGACGCGCCGGAGCTCATCAAGGGCGCCTGCGGCATGGCGTTCGATGCCCGCTACTACTGCAGCTACCTGCAGGACAAGTTCACCACGCTCTACGAGCTGTAAGGCATAACCGACACGCCAACGCAAAGGGGGCGCCGCGGAACCAATCCGCAGCGTCCCCTTTCCACCTAGTCGTTTAAGAACGTCCCCAATGACTACCTTACAGAGCCTCGAGCGCGTTGGCGATGCGCTTCATGGCAGCATCGGCGGATGCTTGGTCGGGGGCTTCGGCCAAAACGCGAATCACAGACTCGGTTCCGCTCTTGCGCACGAGCACGCGGCCCTCGCCTGCCAGCGCAGCCTCGGCCTCGGCGATGGCGTTCTGCACGCCCATGTTCTCGAGCGCGGCGTCCTTGTCCGCCACGTGCACGGCCACCTGCGCCTGCGGCAGCAGCTTGCACGGAGCCGTGAGCTGCGAGAGCGTCTCGCGCTCGGCACGAATCACTTCCATCACGCGCAGCGAGGTCATAATGCCGTCGCCCGTGCGCTCGATATCGCCAAAGATCGTATGGCCCGTCTGCTCGCCACCCAGGCTGTAGCCGCCCTCGCGCATCTTGGCATACACGTGACGGTCGCCCACGCCGCTGGTCATGGCGCTCAGACCGGCAAGCTCCAGCGACTTGACCAGGCCAAAGTTGCTGGCAATCGTCGGCACCACGGTACCGCCCGAGAGTCGCCCGTGCTTGTTCAGGTACACGCCGCACACGTACAGGATCTGGTCGCCGTCTACCACGCGACCGCGCTCATCCACGGCCAGGCAGCGGTCGGCATCGCCGTCGTAGGCAAAGCCCACGTCCAGGCCCTGCTCCACCACATGGCGCTGCAGACGCTCCATATGCGTGGAGCCGCAGTCGACGTTGATGTTAAAACCATCGGGCGCGGCGTTGATCACGCGCACGTCGGCGCCCAGCGCGTCAAACACCGGCTTGGCCACCGAGGACGCCGAGCCGTTGGCGCAGTCAATACCGATCTTGACGCCCTGCAGCGAAAAGTTCGCGCTGGCGATGAGCGAAGCAATGTAGCGGTTGCGGCCCTGCATGTAATCCACCGTGGCGCCGATGTGATTGCCCGTTGCCAGCGGCACCTCGCTCTTGCCATCGATATAGTCCTCGATGAGCTCCAGCACGTCCTCGTCCATCTTAAAGCCGTCGCTGTTGACGAGCTTAATGCCGTTATCGCAAAACGGGTTATGGCTCGCACTGATCATGATGCCGCAATCGAAGCAGCCCTCCACGGTCTGATGCGCCACGCCCGGCGTGGGGATCACGTGCAGCATATAGGCGTCCGCACCGCTCGCGACCAGGCCGCTCACCAGCGCCGCCTCAAACATATAGCTCGAGCGGCGTGTGTCCTTGCCCACGATGACGCGCGCCTTGCGCTCGCGGTTGGCGCCGTAATACCAGCCCACAAAACGGCCAATCTTATAAGCGTGCTCTACCGTCAGCCCAACGTTGGCCTCACCGCGAAAGCCGTCGGTGCCAAAGTACTTCATATCTTACTTATCCTGTTCGAACGTTTGAGCGGTTGGCGTGGTACGAACCTTAAGCTCTTTGTGCCCAGAGTCCTTCGAAGTCGTGACCTTGTACTCGACCTTTATGTCTTGTCCAAGAAGCATGTGGACACCGCCCCATGCAACCTTCAAGCCATCGTGCGTCGCTTCGTTCATTTCGATAGAACCGGAGCCCGAAGTCTTAATGTCCGAAATGCTGCCTCCCGCAGGAGCGTAGAGATAAAGCCTCAGCACCTCATCGTCAATATCCTGGCTAATGCCGTTATGGCCCTGGAAATAACCAGGCATCTCGGCCTTCTCCTGGGGGGTCATCGTGTTCTTGAGCGAGGTGGTCACTCGATACGTCGTCGAGCCATCGGCATTTTCAACCGAAGAATCGATGGTGACCCGTTTATCGAGGAACCAATCCATCTTTGAATAGCTGTAGTTGTTCACATAGACGCCCAAGATCGGAGCCTCCGACGTATCGGTTTGGAGGGCGCCCGATATTCCAAGAGCCTTCGCGGCCTTTTCCTCGTCATCGTTTCTCGAATACATGAGGATGCGACCCTCGGAAGCGCCCTTTTCGATGGCGGCAGCAATCTTAGTAATATCGCTGGATCCCAGTTCGCCCACGATCTTGTTAAAAGCTGATCCGGCAACCGCCGCAAAAATGGCATCCTGTTCCTCTACCGGGTAATTCCAATAAATATCGTGCAGCAGCACCTTTGCAGCGTTGCTTCCATCAACGACGGTGCCATCAGGAAGCTGTGTACCGCCTACAATGCCGAGCATATACTGCAAAAATACCGGATCGACTGCGAATACGCCGTCGATGTCATCTCCGACAATGGCCTTCTGCATATCGCTGGCAAGCTGAGCCGCACGCGGATAATCAGGCGTCATCGTAACGTCGCCCATCGTGTATCCGAGCGTGTTGAATCCGGTCAGGCCCCATCCGGTCGTGAACAAGTTTGCCTCTTCATCGGTGATGGGAAGCGGGCTCAAAGGCTCTTTCATCATGTCGACTTTGACAAAATCGCCCAGTTCGAGCTTACCGTCAGTCACCGACATCACGCCGCGAGAACCGGGGAAACCGCCGCAGGCGCGGATCTCGACATTGCTCATCGCGAGCACAAGATAATGACGCGTCTGGCCGTTGGCGCCGAGCATCTGGGGAAGGATGGGGGCGACCTTCTCCGCCGCGTCAACCGCGCCGTTGAGGGTGGCAAAGCCGTCCTTGGCCTTATCGACCAGCTCGGTCACCTGGGAAATATGAGTATCGCCAATGCCCTGGATCTTCTCATTGGCGCTCTTGAACACCTTCGAGCTGCTGGAAAGCGAATCGGCGACCGCCTGCAGCGCGGACACGTTAATCATGCCGTCCTGGAACAGCTTGCCGGGCGTGGCCTGCGAAAGGTTGTCGGCCATGGGAACCAGCGCGTTGCTCGAGACATCGGACAGGGCATCAATCATGGTGCGGGCTGCGTTGATGTCACTGCCATACACCGGGATAAACGAAGCCGCCGTCCACAGCGGGCTCGAGGTCTCCGCCTTCATGCTGTCGCAGAGTTCATCGATCTTCTTCGCGTCGTCAGGCAGCGTCGAAAAATCGCCTGACGTGACCTTGTCCTTAAGGCCACCGACGATCTCGACAGCCTCCTTCGCTTCGCTCTTTACGGTCTTTGCCGAGTTAAGCAGCATAAAGCCGCTTGCGCCAAGCGCAACGAGAAGCACCGCGACTACAGCGGCAATAATGGCGCCGGTGTGACACTTTTTGCGCTCGCCCTTGCGATGGCGATGACGGACCAGACCGTCAGAGGTCGAACTCGACGAAGCGTCGCTACCGTAGTTCAAGCCAAAATCGTAATAATCTTCCTTGGAACCCGAGCCCGCAAACTCGGCACCGCTATCATCCAGGCGGGCGAACGTGCCAGTCTCGGAGGCGCCGGTGTAAATCGTGCCAAGGTTACCCGTAAGCCCCGCGCCACCGGCAGAGGGAGTATTGTTGGCGGCCTTGCCGGCATTAACGTTGCCGGCGGCATTCGCGGCGTTGGCAGCATCTGCGTTGTTCGCGGGTACCGAAGGAGCCCCGCTCGGCTGCGACGTGGAGGTTGCACCGCCCGCAAAGACATTCCCTCTTGCACGGCCGGTCTTTTTTGCCTTTTGAGACTGCTCGTACAGAGCGGTAAACATCGCTGTCTCGCCCGGGGACACGCGCTTACCGGAACCGCCCTGTCCAGCGCCGCCCGGCGTGCCGGCCTTACCAGCCCCGTTCGGACGCGGCGGAACTGCAGGGCGACCGCTATCGCTGCCCTTAAAGTGATTACCAGCCATAAAGAAATCCTCGCAATTGAGTCGCAATGAAAAAGTCCATAACGTTACTAGTTTATGGCATTTTGAGCATCGACAGCTAAACTCCAGACACGGACATCAATTGGCGAAAATGCGGCACAACACCTTTTCCGTCTTGGCGGCGGCGCCAGCTACACCGTGAGGAACATCATCACGATGATCATGGCAAAGCCGATAAGGTCGGTCGGCAAAAACACCGTGCCCAGCATAACGGCGCTGGTGATGGTCGCCGAAACCGGCTCCACAGTTCCGATGAGGCTCGCACGCACCGAGCCGATGTCCTTAACGCCCTGCATATAGAGCATGTAAGCAAAAAACGAGCCGATAACCACGAACACCGCGAGCGCCTCGATGCCGGCAGCGTCGAGCGCCGGCATATGCGCCCAGGGCTGCACGAAGGCACATGAGACCACGCCCGCCGTGAGCATTGCCGAACCCGTGACGATGGGGCTGCCGTATTCGGGCAGGATCTTGGCGGGAATCACCGCCATACACGCGGCGCTGACCGCACACATAAGACCTGCTGCCAGGCCAAGCGGCGAGATATTCAGGCTGGTGGGGTCGCCGCCGGTGGCGATTAAAAAGGTTCCACCCAGAGCCAGGCCAATGCCGATGACTTCGCGAGTACGCGGCATGCGGCGATCGGTCACGCAGGCGTAGCCCATGATGATAACGAGCTGCAGGCACTGGAGCACCGTCGCGGTTCCGGCGTTCGTCAGGCGCACGGCCGAAAGATAGCAAAACTGGTTGAACAGCAGGCCAAAGGCGGTAAAGAGCAGCAGCTGCTTGCGATCGGCGGGTGTGGTCCAGAGCTTAATCAGGCGCTCGCGGTCGCGCGTAACAACCACGGCCATAAAGAGCAGGCCGGCGAGAATCTGTCGTATGCTCATAAGCCACAGCGTATCGACATGGTAGGTATCGAACAAAAAACTCGCGCTGGTACCCGAGAAACCCCAAAACGAACCGCCCACCAGCGTGGCTAAGACGCCCGTGATCATCTTGCGCGTCGAAGCGCTGTTCAGGCGCTCGCGCCAGGCGCGGCGGGTGCTACGGCTGAGCTCGTCGGTGCCCTCGGGCACATCAATGTTCGATATATCGGTCATCGGCACCGAAGCCCCTGCGCCTTTGACCTGCTCGACACGCTCTTTGCTCATTCCACTCCCCCGAAACAGCCTGGAAACAATTCGGCTTACCTTACCACGGCGAAGTCACCAGCTGGAGGCTTGTCCGCTTATCGGTAGGACAATTCCGCAGGCGTCTTTCCATAGCTCGATACCGCAATGGCCTTGCATTATGCGACAGCCAAATCGCGGCAGCAGGCTCTTTTGAGATGGATATGACAAAGCCCCCGAATTCCACAATGTAAGCGATTTTTAAAAATGTTCTTGCCACCGAGTTCAGGCTCCGTTATATTATCCCTTGCGCGCTTGCGCACCCTTGATCGGGCGTTTAGCTCAGGGGGAGAGCGCTTCCCTGACACGGAAGAGGTCAGAAGTTCAAATCTTCTAACGCCCACCAAATGTTCGCAGCTCAGAGGCTATGTCCTCTGGGCTGTTTTGTTTTATGCCGCCAAATCCGCTGGCAGTTCCAACCGCCCAAATGTGCGCCAACAGCGCCAATGCGGCGTTATGTGAAACGATAAAGTACCTCATGGCGCGAAGATAGCACGCACGCCGGCGGCGGCCGGCGGTCCTGTTAAGTTTCCGGTAAACGACCGGCGGCTTTTCGCCGTGTGCGTCCAAAGTGCTCATTCGCCGATATCTAAACCGCAATCCGTCAAGCTTTTGGCAAGGTTGCCACCCAACTGGCCGAAAGCCGACCATCTACTTGCCAATCTATCCATCGGCATAACCAATCAGTCCGCACCGCAACTTCTCAGCAAAACGCCGCGATGTCTGCGCCCTGCGGTATCCTTGAGCCACTTGCACCTGCAGCACCAAGGAGCCGCCATGCGCACTGAGCTCGATGTCCCCTTTTCGCACAAAGAAGAAGCCAAGGCGCTGGGCGCCAAATGGGACCGGACCAAGAAGATCTGGTATGTACCCAGCGGCGTCAACCCCGAGCCCTTTGCCGAGTGGCTGCCCGGTGTTGACCGATCCGACCCCTCGGCGCCGTATATATATCTAGTACTGGGCAAGCGCGAGTGCTGGAAATGTCACAAAGAGACCTCGGTCGCGGCCTTCGGCATTCCCTATCGAGCCGATAACGACGAGAGCATCGTCATCGCGCACGCGCCCAACGAAGCCGGGCACATTGCCATCGACACGGCCAACGCCAACGCACTCGCCATCGTGCCCGCTCTTGGCTGCGTGCCGGGCGAGATCCGCGACTATCTTCATAAGCGCTGCGGCTACAAGCCCGTAGGAGCGCGAGCTTCCAAAGCCCCGTCGCTCGGCAACACGTGCACCAGTTGCGACGCGCTGCAAGGCAGCCGCTATCTGTTCGAGGAGCCCTCGTCCCCGTTTGCCCTCACTGCCATCAACAAGCTGCCGGCACTGGAGTTTATACGCGTCGAAGTTGCCGGCGTCTTTGGCGTCCCGGCCACGCGCACCGACTTTGACCAAGCGCTCTTTACCTGGGCACGCGACCATCACGCCGAGTTCCACAGGCAACTCGGTGAGGGGGTTTATTTGTAGAGACGAAGATGCCTTCACAGCCAGCTCCTCCGCATCACCTATCCCTCGTCGCCGGCGTCATACACGATATCGAGGCCACAAACAGGGCATTTCTCCGGATACACCGGCATATGAACGCCTGTCTGTTTTCTCACTTCGTCGCTGAGTCTGTCACGCGCATCGATGAACCGAATGTCGAGACACGGTATTTGCGAGCCGCAGCAAGGGCAGGTGCCAGCAAACGACCCGCAATCAACTTCTACGCCCGGAAACATATTGTTGTCGATAAGGGCACGCGGCAGTTTTCCGTACTTCCCCATCACGATATCGCCTCGCCAGCTCACGCTCGCTCCCTTCCCGTTATTCAAACCAGGAAGAGCATGCACCAGCAAGTGCGCGCGAGATTGCATCGCCACGCGATCCGATCAAACAACACGATCGTAAAAGACCGCCAAAGCCAAATACGCTAATACGGCAGAAGCCCCGCCTTTTCACGCTTCTTTTCCGAGCGATCGAACTCAATGCGATGGGCCTCAAGAAACACCGTATTGGGTCGCCACTGACGCTCATTCGGCTGCCTTAGCGTCGCACCCGCAAAGGAAACGTAGTCGGTCTTATCCAGCAGGTACGATCCGCACAGCCGATATTCGCCGCAAACAGGCTCAAACGAAATCAGGTGAGCATCAAATAGGGAATGAAGATCGCGCCGAAGCAGAATGCCGTTGCTGGCAACCTGCGATTTGGGTCCCGAGTAATTCTCGATATGTGCAGCCTCCAGAGCTTCGCTGACGCCGCAGTCCGACACCGCGCAACGGCCATCATAGGCGGCAACGAGCTGCTTGCGGAACCATTGCTGCCCCAATCGCTCGCGCCTTAACGCATAGCGGACCTTTTCGTCGTCGGTCGTACCCTGTCCGGCAAACTCAATATCGACGGGCATGTGCTTCAGATAACTCATGTCGGGCGCAAAACGAGGGTCCGGTCCGCCTTTATGAACAGGACCGTGCAGAACAAACCATCCGTTTTCGGGCTCGAACCGTTCAACAAATGCAAGGCCGAGCACCTTGTAGCCCACCTCGGTTGCAAATATGACTCCGACTGGAACGCCACATTCCATGCAGTTGAGCATTTTACGGTTGTAATTCTGGTCTCGAAAACCAACGGTACCCGGCGCTTGAACCGAGTACTTAATGACCCACGTACCATCGTCCAAATAGAGCGGAGGCACATCGGTGTAGAAGCTCTTTTTAGAGTTATGGACCGAAAGCGCAAAGATCTTATTGGGATCTTGCTTCACCCGATCCTGGCCCGGCCAGAAGATCCCTGAATCCCGCGTTACGGGAAAGAAGTCCGAGCCAATTCTCAAACGGTACTGATACTGAGGGCTATCTTCCTTGGTGTGGTGCGGAAGGCTGGTCCAAACGCCGCCGCGCTGCTCCTCACCCAGAAACCACTCCCATGCCTCAACGTATTCGGAAGGCACGAGACTGCAGGCGCGGTCATAGCTTGGTCCATCCATCAACGGAACAGCAAGGTCAATGTCGTTCATCGCCAGCACCTACAACCATACGAACGCGAGTCATGCCCCTCAATAATATGGCCGAGAGTCAATTATTACGAGATCTCATTCCGCGATCGGCGCATCGTTGATGCTCTCGGTTTGCCGCCGGCGCGCTTGTACCCCGCTACCCCACTTCCCTGTATACTGATGTAGCACGTGTTTCATCCGGGCTTGTTGGGCCGGGTCGTTCATGGGAGGGTCTTATGGCTGCCTCGAATCCGCCTAAGGGGAGCGTTTCTTCTTCGTCCATCAAGCCGGTTACGCGCAAGGCCGTGCGTTGCCAGCGCGAGGTCGCTTGGCTTGTCACGCAGGCGGCGGGCAGGCTTGTGGCGACCACTCAGGACGTCAATGCGCCTACGCCGAGCTTTGTGTTAGCGGCGGCGCTGGATTTTGTGCGCCAATTGGAGCTTGCCGCGCAGGATGCCAACGGCCACCTCGACTACCAGAACGTTATGGCGCCCGACCTGCAAACGTTCTGTCACATGGCCAAGTTGCCTGCCGCGCCCAATGCGCTTTCGGACGCAGGCTACATGTTTACGCTCTCGGGCGCGGACCTTATCCGCGACATCTATGCATACTGTAGCGAGCTCGCCGAGCGCCACGTCTTTGACGCGGCAGAAGTCAAACCGGGAAATGTCATCAAGCTGGTTCTTAGGCTGTTCTTGATAGACGGGTTCGGGGCCATGCCGGCGTAAGCCGAGTCTTGAGCATCACCGTCGACTGGGCAACAACCGCTTTACCTTAATGGACGCCAATCGAGGGTCGATTATTGGGTCGCCTCGTCCACTAACGCATCTATCCCACGCACTCCGACAGTCGATACTTGCGGTTGCGGCTCGTCGCCGGCGCCGTGGGCTCAAGCTCGCCTTGAGCAATGAGCGCGTTGACGCGCGACCTAACCTGGGAAATTGTGAGCCCTGTGCGCTCTGCCAGCTCGCGCGTCCCCAGCTCGCCGTAGTGTTTGAGTGCCGTCACAATTAAGCCCCCGCCATGATCGACCGACTCGATCTTTGAACGGTAAAGTACGACCTTGAACCGATCGAATCCCGGGCAGAACAGGGGCTCGGCCAGACCATGCGCGCGCATGGCATCGATCATCATCGGGATGCCCGAGCCATTGCCCTCAGCCGGCGAACCTGCGCCATCCGGCAGCGGGACAATCGACATGAGCTTCACAAGCGTCGCGTTACGGCATCGGGAGCTGCCGTCAAACAAGTTCTCGCGAGTCTTTCCCCCGTAAAGGCCGCCAGGATTCGTCACCTCGACACGATCATCAAAGACGTCGACGGCAATCGATTGTCCACAGAACCGATCCCCGTATTCTCGATGGATTACGGCGTTGGCGATTGCTTCGCGCAGAACCTCCTCGGGAATCTCAAGCGAGTCGACACGCGAGACGCCTTGGACGATCGAGGTTCGCCGCAAATTCTTGGCGACGGCTGCGACGGCATCCGAGATCATCTCGCCCAACGTTCCCTCACAGATTGTGCGGTCCATGAACCTTAGTGGCCCCGCAGCTCCCTTTTGAGTTCCCACGTGGACAGCCACATCAATGAAGAGCTTGGGATAGAACTGCTGAGGGTAAACGCCCGCGGCAAGGAGGCCGGCCTTGGTAACATTGCCCTGGAAGTCGAGGAAATTCAGACGCTCCATCTTTGTCTTCTTGTCCGCCGCACCGCGCATCGCTCGAGGCGTCAACGAATAGGCACGCTCTATCGTGCGGTCGACCAGCGACTCGTCGAGATCGCCCACACTCGTGCCGGGCACCGCATCGCGATCGCTAGGACTCGTCCGTTCGTATGACGACAGTGCCAAAACCTCGGTCGACGAAAGCGGGACATCTTTGTCATCGATGCGTTTGTAGCTGCCACCTTGAGCGCCCCGCTCTATGACATAGCAAGGCTTGCTCGACGGGTCGAGCTCCTCAATCGTGATAACGAGAACAACGGTCCCCCGAAGCCCCACGCGCTCAATGGTGTATTTGGGCGGATTGGCCAGCTTTCCGCGACCGCCAGCATCGCCCATGCCCGCCACGAATTGGTTGAGCACCTTCTCGGTCTCAAAGTTTGCAACTGGGACAAAACCCGCGCGCTCGCTCACTCCGAGCACGATGATGCCGCCGGCGGTGTTTGCGAAAGCGCTGACCGTTTCCCATACGTCGCGGGAAAGCGTCATGGCGCTCTCTTTTACTTCGACGCTAAGGTCATCCGAGCCCATACGCCTTAAAGACTCAAGCAGACCGGTCAGCTCGTTTTCGTTCATCTGCACGTCCTTTCGCTCGGTCCTGCGGAGAATGCCACGGATAGATTTCCCTCGTCTCTCAGTTATCTCTCGTAATTATCTCTCATCTATCTTTCTATCTCTCGGCTTAGAGATAGAAAGATAGATAGAGATGGAATGTCTACCATTTGCTTCATTTATACATATTTTTGCTGGTAGAACAATCGGTATTGAGACAATACCATGATTGCCTGTCTCTTTGCTGCTCAGTTATCTCTCATATTTTTCTCTCATCTTCCTGTCATCTCTCATATTAGAGACGAATGAGAGACGAGAGATACGCGAGTGATGGACGAGCGAGGATTTTCGGAGGGTCGGATATCGAGAGTGGATATTTGGACGGTTTTTGGGGCTTTTGGCGGCCGATTTCGCCCGAAAGTCCACGCTCGTTTGGCGAGTGTCCAAATTTCCACGCTCGTGCGGCGGTCACGCGGGGCCTATGCCCAATCCGGCTGCATCGTCGTCAGTTCGCCGCAGAGTCGCGGCCCCATATGGGTATACTCTCGAGGATTCGACTCGATTCGCCCCCGCTGGGGCGTCAAAGGAGACTGCATATGCCTACCACCTCAACCGACCCGCGCGCCGCTGCCGCCGCGCTGCTGGTGCCCGGCACCACCTGCCACGGTTTTACCGTCGAGCGCTGCGAGACCGTGCCCGAGCTCGACTCGGATGCCTACGTGCTTCGCCACACCGCCTCGGGCGCTCGCCTGCTGTACCTGGCGTGCGACGACGAAAACAAGGCTTTTGCCATTGGCTTTAAGACGCCGCCGGCCGATTCCACCGGTGTGTTCCATATTCTTGAGCACTCGGTGCTGTGTGGGTCGGCCAAGTTCCCCGTCAAGGAGCCGTTTGTCGACCTGATCAAGAGCTCCATGCAGACGTTCCTCAACGCCATGACCTACCCCGACAAGACCATCTACCCCGTTGCCACCACCAACGAGCAGGATTTGTACAACCTGATGGACGTGTACCTGGACGCGGTGTTCAACCCGGCCATCTATACCAAACCCACCATTTTTGAGCAGGAGGGCTGGCACTACGAGCTGGGCCTGCCGAAGGGCGCCGAGGGCGAGGGCGGCGCCGCGAGCCTACGCGAGGGCACGCTGCGCTATAACGGCGTGGTGTTCAACGAGATGAAGGGCGCGCTGTCCGACCCCATGAGCGTGCTGGACGACGCCGTCAACGCCGCGCTCTACCCCGACACCGCCTATGCACACGAGAGCGGTGGCGACCCGCGCGCGATCCCCGCGCTCACCTACGAGCAGTTCCTGGACACGCACGCGCGCCACTACAATCCTTCCAACTCTTATATAATGCTCTACGGCGACCTGGACGTGGACCGCGCGCTGGCCTTTTTGGACGAGCGCTATCTGTCGCAGCCGAGCGCCGCGAGCCGCCGCATGGACGCAGCCGTTGCCGCCGGCGAGGACCCGTCCACGCTGGCGCCCAATCCGCTGGGCGTGCAAGCGCCCGTGACCTGCGAGTATAAGCGCGTCGAGATGGCCACCACGCCCGAAAACGCCCTGGTGGGCCTGGGCTTGGTGCTGGGCAGTGCGCTCGACCGCAAGCGCACGATCGCGGCGGACATCCTGTTCGAGGCGCTGCTGGGCTCCAACGAAGCGCCGGTTAAGAAGGCCATTCTGGCCGCCGGCCTGGGCGGCAACGTGGTGAGCTACACCGCAGCCGAGAGCCTGCAGCCCTACGAGCTCATCATGCTGCAAAACGCGCAGCCCGGCGTGGCGCGCGAGCTGCGTCGTGTGTTCCAGGGCGCCTGCCGCGACCTGTGCGAGCACGGCGTTCCGCGCGAGCGCCTGGAAGCCATCATCAGCAGCAACGAATACGACCTGCGCCAGCGCGACTACGGTATCGCCGATGGCGTGGCCATTGCGTGCGACGCGCTGAGCACCTGGCTCTACGATGACGACGCCGCGACGTTGGCGCTCAAGTACGGCCCGGTGTACAAGGAGCTGCGTAGCGAGCTGGACGGCAGCTATTTTGAGGACCTGCTGCGCGAGCTGGTGCTGCAGAACGATCACATGGCGCTGGTCGAGCTGGTGCCGGTGGACGCCGCCGAGGGTTCGGAGGGCGCCGAAGCTGCCGAGCTGGCTGCCGAGCGCGACGCCATGACCGATGCCGAGCTGGCCGACGTGGTCGAGCGCACGGCTGCGCTGCGCACCGCGCAGGAGGCGGAAGACACACCCGAGGCCAAGGCCACGCTGCCGCGCCTGCGCGTGTCCGACATTGGCGAGGCGCGCCCCGAGCCGCCGCTGATCGTGGACACGACCGCGCCCATCCCCTGCCTGCGCCACGGCATCCCCACCAACCGTCTGGCCTACGCCATGCAGTATTTCGACCTGAGCTGCGTCGCGTTTGAGGACCTGCCCTATGTGACGCTACTCTGCCGCCTGTTTAAGCAGCTGCCCACGCGCGAGCACTCGGCCGAGGAACTCGACAACTTGCTCGCTGGCAAGCTCGGCTTTTTGAGCTTTACGACCGAAGTCATGACGCAGCCCGAAGTGGACGGCGTGCGCCCCTACCTGCTGGTGAGCGCCGGCGCCCTGTCCGAGAAGATCGACGCGCTGGCGAGTCTGCCGCGCGAGGTATGGTCGAGCACGCTTTTGGCAGACGCCGACGCCGACCGCGTGCGCGACGTGCTCACGCAGATTCGCATTGGGCTTGAGCAGGGCTTTATCAACAACGGCCACTCGGCGGCGCTCGGTCGCGCGATGAGCTACAGCTCGCCTTCGGCCGTGGTGCGCGAGCAGCTCTCGGGCGTAGACTTCTACCTGTTCCTGCGCGATTTGCTCGACCACTTTGACGAGCGCCTGGACGGCCTGCGTGCCAAGCTTGCCGAGCTGGCAGGCCGCATCTTTGTGGCCGACGGCTGCCTGGCGAGCTTTACCGGCAGCGATGAGGACTTTAACGCGTACTGGGCCGCCGCGGGCGACTTGGGGCTGGGTGCGGGCGATGGTGCCGATACCGGCCGCGACGCTCTCGTGGTGCCGACGCCGCGCGACCGCCACGAGGCTTTCGTCATCCCCAGCGATATCTGCTTTGCGGCAAGCGCGTGCGACCCGCGTCGCCTGGGCATCGACGTGACGGGCGCCTGGGCCGTGGCCGCCAACGCGCTCTCCTACGATTACCTGTGGAACGAGATTCGCGTGAAGGGCGGTGCGTACGGCTGCGGATTCCGCGCAGCCGGCGAGCGCCAGACGGCGTTCTACACCTACCGCGACCCGGCGATCGATCCTTCGATTGAGCGCGTGAAGCGCGCGGGTGCATGGCTTGGCAGCTTTGAGCCCGACGAGGCCGCCTTTGAAGGCTTTATCGTGAGCTGCGTGAGCGGCATGGACGCGCCGGTGAAGCCGTATGCGCTCACCAAGCGCCGCAACACGACCTACCTGGCCGGGCTCGATTCGCATGCGCGCGAGGAGCGTCGCGCCCAGATGCTCGCCGCCACGCCCGGTGAGCTGCGCTCGCTCGGCGCCGACGTGACGCGCATCGCAGCCGAGTCGCCCACCTGCGTCTTTGGCGGCCGAGACGTCATCGCCAAGAGCAACGCCGGCTTTAACGTAGTCGACCTGCTGGGCTAAGGCACGGCAAGCAAAACTACCACGAAGGGCGCAGTTCACAGGCGCCCTTCGTGGTAGTTCGAACACTTGTTCTATACGCACACATGTTCTATAGTAGAGGTGCTTGCATCGAATTGAAATTGCAACTAGAATATAGTTGCAGAATGTGAGGCGGGATGACTCGATCCGATAAACTCATCGCCCAACTGTTTAGCTGCCCTTCGACGTATCGTTATGCGGATTTTTTAAAAGTCATGGCTTCGTATGGCTTTGAAATGGACAGCAAAGGCAAGACATCCGGATCGCGCGTTCGCTTCTACAGGCCATCAGATGGCAGGATGTTCGTAATGCACGCACCTCATCCATCTGACGAATTGACAGCGGGAACCATTCGAAACATCGTTCGCTTTCTGCAAGATGTTGGAGGTAGTCATGAGTAACGTTTTGGCATACAAGGGTTATTTCGCCCCGGTCGAGTTCGATGCCGAACAGCATGTGCTAACAGGTATGGTCGCCGGCATTAGGGACGCAATCGTATTTGAAGGTTCCACGGCCAAAGAAGTGGAGCAATGTTTCCACGACGCCGTCGACGATTACCTTGAATTTTGCGCCGAAAAGGGCAAGGAACCCGAGCGGGCTTTTAAGGGCTCGTTCAACGTAAGAACGGGTTCCGAGCTTCACAAACAGGCGGCACTGGCAGCGGCAAAGAAGGGTGAGTCGCTCAATAAGTTTGTGACTGAAGCAATCGCTGCGGCGCTGTGAAGCCAACGTCGAGTCGAGACCGCCACAAAG
>CABUQY010000007.1 GCA_902493915.1 uncultured Collinsella sp. | reverse complement strand
GTGGCCTGCCTGCGCGGGGCATGCCGGGAATTGATGTAGTCGTATGCGTAGGCGATCTCCGTGACGGGGACCTCCACGTGGTAATGGGTGGAAATGTCAGAGAAGCTCGTGCGGAATGCGATCGAGGTAGGCTCTGTGTCTCGGGGATGTTCATGCGGCTGGTCCTCCTTTCGCCACACACCTTACGGGCGGGGTGGTGCGCGGAACGGGTTGGCGCCAGTGTTTCGTCACGGGCGCGTGCACTTCGGCACTCCATGCTACATCTGAGTGGCATATGGCGACTTCTCGACACTCGCGCTCGACACAGCGAGCGGAAATGGCGCTGCCTGCCGAGCGCCTCGCGGGCGCATCCCGACCGCAGAAGTGAGCGCGAAGGCTCGTCGAAGTGCTGGGTGGGGGACCGGCGGTCTGGATACGCGGTTTCGTTCGGCGAAGGCGGCGAGGCGAATGGCATGGCGAACGTACGGGTTTGACGTGAACGGGTTGCCCGTGGCGGCGTGGTATCGGGAGGAGACGGTCGAGCAGGTGCTCGCGCCGCTGCTCGCCCGTCTCGCGCGCTCGCATCAGGAGAAGGGGTCGCAGGCCCATCTCGGCAACCCGGTGCGCATACGCTATTGCGACCGGGACGGCCACGTGTCGCGAACGGATATCGTCCGCCAGGTGGACGTCGCGCCGCGAAATGCAGACTCGCCTCAATCGTCGGTAAGGGGTGCCGCGGGCGATACGATGGAATCCACGGACCGTACCGCGCCGCCGAGATTGCGACGCGAACGCAGGCGATGCGCCCGAAAAACTCCTCCGCGCATGTAGGGCGAAACGCCAGATTGGAGCTCCATGAACGATTTCTCCTTCTACTCCCCCACCCGCTTTGTCTTTGGGCGAAAAGCGACCGACAAGGTTGGGGGACTCTGTCCGCCTCCGGCTACCGCTGAGCGCTCATTGTCTACGGCAGGGGTTCCGCAGTTCGCTGCGGAACGCTCGTCCGCGTGAGGGCATCGCTCGATGCCGCGGGCGTGGAGCACATCGGGCTTGGAGGGGTGCGTCCAAACCCCGAAATAGGCTTGGCACGAGAAGGCGTCGAGCTCGCACGGGCAAACGACGCCGACATCATCCTGCCCGTGGGCGGCGGCTCCGTCATGGACTGCGCGAAGGCCATCGCACTGGGGCGGTATACGACGGCGACGTATGGGACTTCTTCCGCAAGCGCGCCGTTCCCGCCGACCGCATCGACGTCGCCTGCGTGGTGACCATCCCCGCATCCGGTTCCGAGGCCTCTAACTCCTGCGTTATCAGCAACGACGAGGAGCACCTCAAATGCAGCATTAACACGGACCTCAACCGCCCGGCCATCGCCTTCCTCGACCCGGAGCTGACCTTCAGCCTGCCCGCCTGCCAGACCGCCGCGGGAGTGACCGACATGATCGCCCATATCATGGAGCGACTCTTCTCCGGCGAGCCCGCCGTGGGCGTAACCGACAACATCGCCTGCGGGCTAGTGCGCGCCGCGAGGGAGGCGGCGCCCAAGGTGATGGAGAACCCCGATGACTACGACGCCCGCGCCGAGATCATGTGGGTGGGTACGCTCGCCCATAACGCCCTGCGCGACGGCGATTGGACCTGCCGCGGCCTTGAGCACGAGCTATCCGCACTGGACACCAAGATCACGCACGGCGCCGGCCTCGCCGTCATCTTCCCCGCCTGGATGCGCTACGTATGGCGAGAGCACCCTGAGCGCTTCCTGGAGTTCAGCGCCCAGGCCCTTGGCATCGAACCCATCGATTCGGACGCGGACGAGCTCGATGTGGAGGTAACCCCCGAGCAGGCAATCGAGTACGCGGTCGAAGCGACCATCGACGAGCTGCAGGATTTCTTCGTCTCGCTGGGAATGCCGCGCGCGCTATCGGAGTTCGGAGTCACCGAGGACGATATCGAAAAGATGATTCCGGGCCTCAAGATCAACCGCGGAGAGCTCTTCGGCAGCTTCAGGAAGCTCACGCTGGACAACGCGAGAAAGATTTACCGCAGCGCACTCTAGGAAACAGATGCCAGTCCCCCACGGGCGAGCAGCACGGCGGCCCCCGCAAACCAGAAACGGCGCCGCTCCCGCGACGCCGTCATATTCCCTGGTGCCCCCGGGCGGATTCGAACCGTCGACACCCGCTTTAGGAGAGCGGTGCTCTATCCCCTGAGCTACGGAGGCATGTTGTACTAGTGTAGCAGATTTACCCCTTTGCCATGTAGCGCATGGCCACTCATCGAGAAGGCTCTATAGCGAATAGTTTCCGAGGGCAATCCTCAATATCGGAAAGAATAACCCGGAATAACGCGAAATAATGGGACAAGCTTTCCCAACTGGCCCTCAAAAGGAAAATGCATCCCGGAATGAGAACAAATTCCGGGATGCATTTTCCGCCATCTATCGCCAACGATTAGCTGTCTCTGTGGAAAAGGCTCTTGATGGCAGCGGGGATGCTCTTGGCGCCCTTGGTCGTTACGTCGATAAAATCGGGCGAACGCACGAGCTTATCCTCATCGACGTACTTACGGACCGCACGAAGCGTCTCTTTGTCATCGCGCGTCGTAAACGTAAAGTGGCCGTTATCCTTGGTAAAGATGGCAAAACGCGTGATCTTCTTGGTGCCGCGTAAAACCTCGGCGGCAATATAGTCGATCTCGTCCCACGGGATTTGAATATAATCCTCGGGATTGCGCTCGTTATAGTACTCAAACGCCTTATTGCCCACCATCACGTTACCGTGGCTGGTAAGCCCCATCAGGCAGGTTGCCGGCGTTGCCAGATCGACCGTGCTGTTCTGAGATTGCGCCATACGCGCCTCGCCCTCCAATAAAAACAATCGGACCGCATCCAGTGTACCCACCGGGTGCGGTCCGTTTCAATGGCTCAAAAGCCCTTGCCTAGCAATTCTCGGTCTTAAGCCGAAGCGTGCTTACATAAAGCCGCAGAAGCGACCGATGATGCCGACGGCGAAGAGAGCCAGGATGATGACGATCGGGCTGACCTTCTTCTTGAGGAGCTTGCAGACCAGCAGGGTCAGGCACACGGCGGCAAGGCCGGGGATGAGCTGATCGAGGTTGGCCTGAAGCGTGGTGACCTTCATCTGATCAAGGGCGGTAGCACCGACGGAGTTGTACATCGTCAGCGCTTCCTTGATACCCTCGGAACCGGAGGGCAGGCTAGCCCAGTCGATAAAGGCGCCAGCAGACTGCTTGACCGTGGAGACGATCGGGGTGAAGGAAATGGACACCCAGCGCTCGACCAGAGCGCCGATGATGAACATACCCAGGATGGAAGCGCCCTCGGTGACCTTGCCCATCAGACCACCGGAGAGGTCCTTGGCGATGGAGGAGCCGACCTTGTAGCCAAACTCCTGCGTGTACCACAGGAAGGCGTAACGGATGATGTTCCACGCGAAGAAGAACAGCAACGGACCGGCGATGCTGCCGGACAGGGCCAGGGAAGCGCCCAGAGCGCCCAGAATCGGGCGAAGGGTGAACCAGAAGACGGGGTCACCGACGCCGGCGAGCGGGCCCATCATACCGACCTTGACGCCCTGGATGGCGACGTCATCGATCGGAGCACCGTTGGCGCGCTCCTCCTCGAGGGCGAGGGTAACGCCAATGACGGGGGCGGAAACATAGGGGTGGGTGTTATAGAACTCCAGGTGGCGCTTAAGAGCGGCAATCTGGTCATCCTTGCTGGTGTAGAGCTTCTTGATCGCAGGGATCATTGCGAAGCACCAGCCGCCGTTCTGCATACGCTCGTAGTTCCACGAGCCCTGAAGGAACTGATGACGGAAGCAAACCTTCTTGCGGTCAGCCTTGGTGAGCTGAATCTTGTTCTCTGCCATATGTATCACTCCCCTCCTACTCGTAATCGTTCAGAATGTCGCCGAGCGGGTCGCCGGAGCCACCGCCCATGCCGCCACCCTGCTTGGCCAGATCCTTAAGGCCAAGGTAGATGAGGGCAAGGGAGATGCCGATGAGACCAAGGGCGATCAGCGTGAGCTGAGGGATGGCAGCAAGGACAAAGCCGAGGACGAAGAACGGCCAGGTCTCCTTGGTGGCCATCATGTTGATGACCATGGCGTAACCGACGGAAGCGACCATGCCGCCGCCGACAGCCATACCGCCGGACAGCCAGTCGGGCATAGCGTTAAGCGCGTTGGTAACGGCCTCGGCCGGGATGACGCACAGAAGCACTGCCGGGATGGCGATACGAAGGCCCTGCATGAGGATGGCAGCATACTGCCAGCGCTCGATGCCGGAGAAGTCGCCCTTCTCGGCGCAACCGTCCATGGCGTGAGCGATAGCGGTAGCAATGGTACGGCAGATCATGGTCAGGAACAGACCAGCGACCGACAGCGGGACGGCGACGGCGATGGCGGCGGTAACGGCCTTGGCCGAATCGGTGGCGCCACCGTTGAGGGCGAGCACCATGATGATCGAAGAAGCGACCGAGGCCAGAGCGGCGTCAGGCGCGACAGCGGCGCCGACGTTAGCCCAGCCAAGGGCCATCATCTGGAGCGAACCGCCCAGGAGGATACCCTCCTGAAGGTGACCGGTTACGAGACCGATAAGCGTGCATGCCACGAGCGGCTGATGGAACTGGAACTCATCCAGAATGCCTTCCATACCGGCAAGCAACGCGACAATCGCAACAAGCAGAATAGTGATTGCAGACATGTATCGGACCCTCCTTTACTATGCTTGAGCGGCCAGTTCGGCCTTAGCTTTCTTCAACATGGCGTCGAGATCCTCGGAGGAATCCGAAGGAACCTTGCGGACCTCGAACTTGACGCCCTTGGCCTTGAGGGCCTCGAGAGTCTTGACGTCGTCATCGCCCATAGCGACGGCGTTGGTGACGACGACCTTGCCCTTGGAGTGAGCCATGGAACCGATGTTGACTTCCTTGATGTCGACGCCGGCCTCGATGGCCTTGAGCAGATCCTGCGGGTTCTCAAAGAGCAGCATAGCCTTGGTGTCACCAAAGCGCGTGTCCTTGACGACCTCGGCCATCTTCTTGATGGGCACGACGTTGGCATGGACTCCCGGAGGGGCAGCCTGCTCGATCATGGTCTTACGGAGCTCGTCGTGAGCAACGCCGTCGGAAACCACGATAATGCGGTTGGGGTTGATCTGCTTGGTCCACGTGGTGGCCACCTGACCATGAAGCAGACGGGTGTCGATACGGACGTGGGCAATCTTGATGTGCCCGTCGCCGATGACCGTTCCCGGAGGGATGGCGCCTGCAGGAGCAGCGGCGGCCGCAGCCGGCTTCTTCTCCTCGGGCTCCAGAGACTCGGGCTTGACGCGCACGCCAGCCTTAGCCTCAGTCACGAGATGTTTTGCGATCGCATGTGCAGTGTTCTTTGCGTCAAAGCGCTGCGAATATGCCTCGATGAGCATAGGCAGGTTGACACCGGTGACGATAGCCCAGGAATCGTGGCCCTCGATGAGCCCGCTGATCTGGTTGAACGGCGTGCCGCCCCACAGATCAACGAGGAAGAGCACCTGCTCCTGGTCCTCGAAGGAAGCGACTGCTTCCTCAACCTTGGCACGGAAATCGTCGGGGCCCATGCTCGGCTCGAGCGAGACCACGGCAACAGACGGCTGATCGCCAAAGACCATCGAGCCCGTCTGCTTGATTCCAGCTGCCAAGTCCCCGTGGCTAGCAAGAACAATACTTACCATCACATAACCTCCTTTTTGTCTACGTATTTCCTACACGACATGAAAGGAGTATACCTGTTTGGATTGTGGAATTATAGCTAAATTCGCAAAAGGTTGGATTATTTGTTTAAACGTCTAAGTTTGTTACAAGTTGATTACGTTACTGCTTTTTGACTCATTACACGACAAGGCGTCGCTCATCAAGCCATGCCTTTTACAGATACAAGCAGGCTGTTCATTAATATCGATTTTAGGCAAGCGCGAATGCGCTTGTACTGCCGCCATTTTGTTTAAACAGACATGGCTTGACTTTTTTCGTGACTTATGGTCTACGAAACCACTCAAAATAGTTGCGGTGGAATAGTTCTTGTTTAAGAGCCAGAAGGCTGGATTTAGGAACTATTTCACCGCAACTTATAGGGAATCCTAGGCGATGTGGAGGGGGTTGGCGGCGTCGACGGCGTCGACGGCGTCGGGGGCGTCGGAGAGGCCGTCAGGAGCAGCGTCTGCCGGGTCCTCGTCGGGGGTCTCGATCTGCTTGATCATGACCTCCTGGCCCTGCAGCAGGTATGTCTCGCCGCTACCGCAATGGGGACAGGTCTTGCCGTGCTCGACAGTCGCGTAGTCGCAGCCGCACGCCTCGCAATGTGTCACGGCCTCGACGGGCTCCACGATAAGCTCCGCGCCCTGCGCGATGGGCTTTTTATCTGCCGCCCAGCGCCAAGCGTCGAGCAGCAAGTCGGGAACGACGCCCGAGACCTCGCCCAGCAGCAGCGTGACGCTCGAAACGCGACGCACGCCATGGGCGCGCGCCACATTCTCGACATCGCGAATGATGTGATAGACGATTCCGAGCTCGTGCACTTTTTCCTCCGCCGTTCCCGTTATGACTACTTACTTGCGACCGAACTTAATCTTGATGGCACGCTTTAGAGCATACTTGCCAAGGCTTAGGAGCTTTTGCTCGTATTTGACCATCGTTGAGCACTCGGGGCGGTCGCGATCCAGATGGATGGCGTCGAACGCGCACTTGGTGGTGCACAGGCCGCAGCCGATGCACTTGTTAGGGTCGACGATCGAGGCGCCGCAGCCCAGGCAGCGGGCGGTCTCGGCGCGCACCTGCTCCTCGGTAAAGGTCTCAACATACTCGCTAAACGGCGCAGCCTTCTCACGTTCGCAGTCTACATGCGCAACCTCGCGGCTCGCGTTGTCGTAGCTCTCGAGCACAATGTCGTCGCGGTCGAGCGCGGTGTAGCGGCGTTGATTGCGGCCGATGGTGAGCGTGGAGCCCGGCTGCACAAAGCGATGGATGGACACCGCGGCCTCGTGGCCGGCGGCGATAGCGTCGATGGCAAAGCTGGGGCCGGTGTAGACGTCGCCGCCCACAAAGATGTCTGGCTCGGCGGTCTGGTAGGTCTGGGGATCGGCAAGGGCACCCTGGCCGCGGCCGAGCTCCACCTTGGAGCCAGCCAGCAGGTCGCCCCACACAATGGACTGGCCAATCGACATGACGACACGGTCGGCATCGACACGGCGCAGATCGTTCTCGTCGTACTCGGGCGCAAAACGGCCCTCATCGTCAAAGACACGCGTGCAGCGCTTGAAGGTGATACCGCACACACGACCGGCCTCGTCCAGGTGAATCTCCTTGGGGCCCCAGCCGCAGCTGATGTGAGCGCCGTCCCCAACGGCCTCGCGACGCTCCTCCTCGCTGGCGGGCATCTGGGCCTCGCTCTCCAGGCAGAACATCTCAACGTGCTCGGAACCCAGACGGCAGGCGTTGCGGGCAACGTCGATGGCCACGTTGCCGCCGCCCACTACAATGGTGCGGCCGGACAGGGTATCGATCTTGCCGCTGTTAACCTCGCGAAGGAAGTCGACGGCCACGGTCACGTCCTCGGCATCCTCGCCCGGAATGCCGGCAAGGCGGCCGCCCTGGCAGCCAATAGCAACGTAGAAGGCCTTAAAGCCCTGCGCGCGCAACTCGTCGAGCGTCACGTCGCGACCGACTTCCACGCCATAGCGGAACTCGGCACCCATCAGGCGAATGACCTCGACCTCGGCCTCAATGACGTCCTTCTGCAGCTTAAAGCTGGGAATGCCGTAGGTGAGCATGCCGCCCGGGCGCTCGTTTTTCTCGAACACGACGGGCTTGTAGCCCTTCTCGGCCAGATAGAAAGCGCAGGACAGACCGGCCGGGCCGGCGCCGATGATGGCGATCTTCTGGTCGAAGCCGCCGGCACGCGTTGGGGTCACCACGGGCGGGACATAGCGGGTCGCGGCATCCAGATCGCGCTGGGCGATGAACTTCTTGACCTCGTCGATAGCCACGGCGGCGTCCACACGGCCGCGGGTGCAGGCATCCTCACAGCGGCGGTTGCACACACGGCCGCAGATAGCGGGCAGCGGGTTCTCGCGCTTGATGAGCGCCAGTGCCTCGTCATAGCGACCCTGAGCCGCGAGCTTCAAATAGCCCTGAACGGCGACATGCGCGGGGCAGGCCGTCTTGCAGGGAGCGGTGCCGGACTCATGTGTCTCGATGCGGTTGTCGTTGCGGTAGTTGGGCGACCACTTGGTGTGGTCCCACTTGGTGGCATCGGGCAGCTCCTGGCGCGGATACTCGGGCACCTGTCCGCCGGCCTTTTTGCTGCAGAGCTTCTGGCCCAGCTTGGCGGCGCCGGCCGGACACACCTCAACGCAGCGACCGCAGGCCACGCACTTGTCCTTCTCGACCTTGGCGACATAGGCCGAGCGCGACAGGTTGGGCGTGTTGAACAGCTGCGAGGTGCGCAGGGCGTAGCACACGTTGACGTTGCAGTTGCAGATGGCGAAGATCTTGTTCTCGCCGTCGATATTGGTGATCTGGTGCACAAAGCCGTTGTCCTCGGCCTGGCGCAGGATGTCGTAGACCTCGTCGCGCGTTACATAATGGCCGCGGTCGGTCTCAACCACATAGTCGGCCATATCGCCCACGGCAATGCACCAGTCGGCGGGGTCGTCGGCGCAGCCCTCGCCCATCACGCGACGGCTCGCGCGGCAGCTGCAGGTGCTGGCGGCATATTTGCCCTCGTATTTGTCGAGCCAGTGCTCGATATGCTCGATCGGCACCGAGGTGCTCGCGGCGTCGATGGCCTTCTCGACCGGAATGACGTGCATGCCGATGCCGGCGCCTCCGGGCGGCACCATCGGCGTGGCCTTGGACAGCGGTCCCTTGGACGCCTGCTCAAAGAACTTGGCATAGACCGGATGTTCCTCAAGCTGGCTCACGCGCATGTTGAGGAACTCGGCGGAACCCGGCACCAGCATGGGCAGCACCCACTGCTTGGCCCGCTCGGGGTTTTCCCAGTTGTGCTCGAGCAGACCCGTGTAGCTCATGTCGTCGAGCATCTTCTCGATATCGGCTTCGGGCATGCCGGTGAGCTTGACCATCTCGGGCAGCGTATAGGGACGGCGCATCTTCATCTTGCAGAGTACTTCGGCCTGCTCGTCGGTTGCGGCCTCGGCAAACGACCAGTACTCGTAGCCCAGCAGCTCATCGCGATGCAGCAGACGGTTGGTGCAGTGCTCGCACAGCTTGACGATTGCCTCGCGCGGATGCTCCGGAAGCGGTGGCACGAACTCCGAACCGATGTCGGGCTCGGTGTAGCTAATTCCCGGTCCGTTGAGAATCATGGTTGTCCCTTCTCTTGCCGCAGCCCGACGAGGCCGCAGCGCCCCTCTTTTTTGCAGGCCGGGCATGCCCCCATGCCGTTCACCCGCCATTGTTGACATTGTGTCAAAAATAGTATTGACGAACCGTCAACAATATTCAAGACTGTTAGGCGAACGGTCAGGCAAAAGAGGATGAAAGGCGGCAAAACATGGGCAACAACACAGCAGATACCTCTGTGGTCGATGTCGTTCCCGCATCCGATAGCGCGGCAAAGCGCCTGACGGGCGACGAACGCCGTCGCGAGATCCTCGATGCCGTGCGCACCGTAAGCTCCGAGTTGGGCGTGTCCCACCTATCGGTATCGGCCGTGACCAAGCGAGCCGGCTGCACGCGTTCATTGTTCTACCACTACTTCGCCGATATGGACGCCGCCGTCACCGCTGTTATGGACGAGGCGATCGACGGCTTTATCTCCGAACTCGAGCAGTGGAACGCCGACCGCACCGTCGGCGATATCGAGGGCGCGCTCGACACCGTCGCCCCGCTCTTTAAGCGCCTGGTCGCCAGCGGCCACGAGCTGCCGAGCACGCTCACCTCGAGCAGTGGCGCGCTCTACGGCGGCTTTTTGCACAACGTGGTCCAGCGCGTGGCGCAGTATATCTGCGACACCACCGTGGTGGATTTTGTCGCCCATCATGAGCTACGCATCGATCATGTCTACGAGACGTTCTACACCCTCATCATGGGGTTGTTGATGTATATCCGCACGCACCCCGATGTGCCCGACGAGACGGTCAAGGAAATCATCGCCTCGACACTCCACATCGAGGGCTATACCGCCAAGTATCCGGAGCGCAAGCCCCAGAACTGACGACATTTGGCCAAACTGCCCGCGATCAGAAGAGGGGCCGCGGGCGTGTGAAAGGAGAGCAGCATGCTGTTCGATGTTTGGGGTAGCGATACCCTTATCCACTGGGCCGGCTGGGCCATGGTCTTTATTGGCCTGATCGTGCTCAACGAGGTCGGCCGCCGCACCAAGCTGGGCGCGGCAATCATCTTTGGCGTGGCTCCGCTGGCCATGACCATCTACTGCGTCGCCATCGCCATCGGCGTCTCGCAGGGCGCCGAGTGGGCGCTCACCAACCCCACCCATGTGTACCAGAACAGCTGGTTCCACTACGCCAAGGTATACGCAGCGCTGGCCGGTTGCTGGGGCTTCATTGCCATTAAGTACCAGTGGGGCAAGATCGGCAAGGCGCATTGGTTCCGCGCATGGCCGTTTGTGATCGTCGCCATCAATATCATGATCGCCGTCGTGTCCGACTTTGAGAGCGCCTATCACTTCTTTGTCCTGGGCGAGTCCACCTGGGTCACCTCCGAAGGTGCTACGCAGCTGGCCGGCTGGAACAACGTGTTCAACGGCATCGCCGGTATCATCAACATCTTCTGCATGACCGGTTGGTGGAGCGTCTACGCCTCCGAGGATCAGACCGACATGCTGTGGCCCGATATGACCTGGGTCTACATCATCGCCTACGATATCTGGAACTTCTGCTACACCTACAACTGCCTGCCCACCCACTCCTGGTTCTGCGGCTTTGCGCTGCTGCTGGCGCCCACCGTCGCCGCCTTTATCTGGAACAAGGGCGGCTGGATCCAGAACCGCGCCTTTACGCTGGCTATTTGGTGCATGTTTGCCCAGGTGTTCCCGTACTTCCAGGAGGAGTCCATCTTTGTGACCCACTCCACGCTCGACCCCGGCGCCGCTACCGCGGTCTCGATTGCCGCACTGGTCGCCAACGTCGCCGCGATCATCTACATCGCCTACCGCGCCAAGAAACTCGGCCGCAATCCCTACAAGCAGGATGTCTTTGAGGGCACCAGCGATTGGGAGAAGGCCACCGCTCGCCGCGCCAAGGTTGATTACGCGCACGCTGAGTAACGTGCTGGTCGCTGTTGGCACTTGGGCATAGGCCCGCCTGCCAGATTTTCAATCGGTTGCCTCGCAGAGCCCCCGAAAAGCGTTTCGCTCGCTTTTCGGGGGCTTTTGTCGTTGCGTCTTATTCATCTATTCAAAAACATGCGCATAAGTAAAATCGGATTTCAAATCATGCGGCGGCTCTATGGGGTCCCGTTTTTGGGTACAGTGTTGTCCCGATATTGAGCTTGGGGGATATATGAAAGATGAGACGATGGGTCAAGAGGATGCGGCCCAAGATGCAGAAGCTTGCGCTGAGGCCTTGGAGAGCTTAGACCGGATTTCACTCGATGAGATTGCGTTTGACGATTCAGGCGTTGATGTGCAGGATGAGCCGGAAGCCGAGGCACAGTCCGATGGTCAGGATGCAGACGACGTTGAGCCTGCCGAAGATGAGGCAGGTCACGAAGACACCGAAAGCGAGGCCGGCAATCAGCCCGAATCCGACACGGGCGAGGAAACCGTCTTGCTCGACAGCTTGCCGGCCGAGGATTCGCTGACCCGCGAGCTTCCTGGCCTGGGTTCCGCACCAGCCGTGGACGAAACCATCGCCATGGGCGATATTCCCCTGCCGTCCGTTCCCTCGGCACGCGAGGCCGAGGTTCGCCATCGCAAGATGTCGCCCAAGCGCCGCAATCTGATGGTCGCCGGTGTCGTGGCCGTCGCGCTCGTCGCCGGCGGTGCAGGCTATGCCGCCTGGAACGGATATCAGCAAGAGCAGGCTGCCACTGTCGCCGCCAATGCCCACACGATGATGTCAGTGCAGATTGGCGTGCATGCCGCGGGCCTCGACTGTTCCACTGGCTCCAAGATTCCCGTACAGGTGAGCGGTCAGGATTCTGACGGCTCCTCCGTGAGCGAAACGCTCTATGTTGACGAGCACGGCCGCGGCATCAAACTGCTGCCCGGCGATTACACGCTCTCCATCGCCGCCTCCCCCATCGCGGCCGACGGCACCATCTATACCGTCCCGACCACCAAGACGCAGGTCACCGTTAAGAGCGATGAACAGGATTTAAGTGCCCAGGCTACCTTTAAGCTCAAGGTGCCTTCGGCCGACACGGTAACCGACGACCAGATCGATGCCGCCGCCAAGTATGCCGAGGAGGGCGGTGCGAGCTCCGCCGCCACCGCCAAGGTACTCCAGCAGGCGGCAACCGCGCGGCGCGACGCCGCCGTCAATGCCGTGAGCGCGCAAAAGGCACAGGCGGCCCGTGATGCCGACGCCCGTCACAAGGCAACCGACCTTTACCAGCTCGATATCCCCGTCGAGTGGTACGGCAAGGTCGAGACTTGGCAGAATGGCAGCACACTATGCATCTATCTTGCCGGCGACAGCGATACGCCGATCGTGACGCTCGTCGCGGTGCGCGAGGGCGAGAGCTTTACGCCCGATGAGGGCGATACGGTTTTGGGTGCGGCCAATCTGGGCAACGGTTATACCGTCTATGCCAGCGGCCCCGTCTATCCGTACGTGGTGCCCCAGACTATCAACGGGCGCACCCAGGATCCCGTGTCGACCTACCCCATGGACACGGCCATTGAGCTTGTCGAGCTGACGACCGGCAACCGCTACACCTATAGCCAGATCAAGAATGTACTGGTCGGCAAAGACGGCAAAGCCGACGCCGCGACCAAACTCGAGACCGACTACCTCGCGCAGATCCTGCTGCCGAGCATCAAAGCCCAGGACTAGCCGGGCGCATCACGGTGCTCCCCAACCGTAATGAAGGGGCCAGGAGGTCCTGGCCCCACAGATCCGTAGATGATTAGGCAAGGAGCCACTTCCATGCGGGCGCAACGTGTACCGCACCGTGCTCGCATGGAATATCGGCCTGCTCATCCATGGTAACGATTGCTGACTCGCCAAGATCGAACTGGGCCATCGAGGCATCAAGCGCGGCAATTTCGCGCTCGCGCGTTTTCTCACTTGCCATATCCACACTCACCTGAATCAGGCTATAAGCCCGCATGAGAAGTGCGTCCCCAGCCACAAAGTCCACCTCATGGCTTTTGCTCTTCTCTTTGATCAGCAGGCGGCAGACCGATCCGACCCTCACCGCGGGAGTCCTTCTTCTTAGCGCGTTGAACACTGCGGTCTCGAGCCTCTGACCCTGGTCCAATGCCGATGCGGGAGAGAATGCTCCAAACATCGCAGGATCGACAGCGTAGACCTTAGACGCAGACCGCATGTTATTTGCCAGTGAACGCGTGAACTCCGGCACGGAGAACAGCAGGTAGGCATCCTCATAATACTCAAGTAAGTCGCTGAGCGAATTACGACTGACGGGTATCTGCCTGCTCTTGAACTCGTTGTACACTTTGTTCACCGACAGCTCTCGTCCCGAAGATGCCATACACCGCGTTAGGAACAGCGATGCCAGGCGAGGGTTCTTGACGTCGTAACGCTCAACGACGTCCATAGCGACCGTTCGCGAAGCATATTCCTGTAGCAGCTGAATCGCGTCTGCGGGCGTCTGCTCAAGCGTCGCGATGAATCCCCCTCGTTCAAGATATCCGATCAGATGATGTCGAAGCAGCGCTGCATCGCTTGGGGAAAAGGTCGCATCTGGCTCGAAAACGCTCCCCGTCTTATATCGAACGTATTCCGAAAAACTCAACGGAAAAAGCTCCCGTATAAGAGAACGACCCCTGAACTCGCTCTTAAGCTCTGAGGACAGCATCTTAGAAGAAGATCCCGTCACATAGACGGTCGCTTTCTCCGTATCGACTACACGCCGCAGAAACGCACCCCATTCGGGAATTTCCTGGATCTCGTCAAAGAAAATGTAAGCGCCCTCGGTTCGAGCAGCAGGATACAGCGCATAGAACGTGTCGAGCACGTCCGCCAGCAGCGATGACTCATACGGGCGCAAGCGCTCGTCCTCAAAATTAAAGTAAAGCATCCGGTCAAGCTCGACGCCCCGGCCCTGAAGCCGCTGCATCTCCTGATACAGGCGATACGTCTTTCCACAACGGCGGGCCCCCACAACCACATTTACGATGTTGTCGCGCTTTGGCTCCTGTGGGTTTCCCAGATCAAGGTCTCGCTCAAAGACCTGCGGAACCCCCTGCTGTTCAAAGTCCTTTATTTTCTGGGCGATCAAGTCGTTGAATGCCATGATTCTCCAATCTTGCTCTCTAACTAATCAAAATTATACTGATTCTTGATTAATTAGAGAGCAAGATTGTGTGTAGCTTGATTAACACTTAAGCAAGTTTTTCACTGTTATTGCTCCGAAGGATATCGAGTGGCTAAGAGGACAACCGAGCTCGAATGCGACTCCCCGAGCAGTCAATTTGGGACGGGGATATTATGACCACCCTACAAAAGTTAGCGCCACGGGTCGGCTTCGAACAGCGGCTCGCGCTCGGGGCGGCGATCGCTGTAGGGATCGTAGCCGTCATCGTCCTCGTTCTCGGCACGGATGTAGGGGTCGCGCGGCTTGGGCGCCGGCTTAGGCACAGGCTTGGGTGCGGCGGGTGCGGCATCGGTCGCCGGCGCACTTGTCTTGTTCTCGTCTTTCATCTGCATATCTCCTTGCCATGTACTCATGCTCAACATCATCGATTGTCGCACGAAAAAGGGCGGCGGACCCGATTGGATCCGCCGCCCTTGGCGTTTTGCGATGAGGTGCGGTTAAAGCCGGCCCCATAATTTACTCTGCGTCGGGGACCTCGTAGGTGGCCGCCGGCGTGTTGTCGCACACGACGGTAAAGCCACCGTCCTTGTCGACATCGACCGTCACCTGATCGCCCTCGCGCACCGTGCCGTCGATGATAGCGGCGGCGATGGCATCCACGACCTCGCGCTGAACCAGACGCTTGAGCGGACGGGCGCCAAAGACCGGGTCCAGGCCGCCCACGGCGAGCATCTGCTTGGCCGCCGGGGTGATGGCAAGCGTCATGCGCTCCTTGGCCAGACGCGCGCGGACGTCGGCGAGCTGGATGTCGACGATCTTCTCGATCTGCGCCATACCGAGCGGATGGAACACCACGATATCGTCGATACGGTTGAGGAACTCGGGGCGGAAGGTCTGAGCCATGGCCGCGTCGACCTGATGGCGCATCTCCTCCTCGTCCTTGCCGGAAAGCTCGGCGATAGCCTTGGAGCCCACGTTAGACGTCATGATGATGATCGTGTTCTTGAAGGACACCTGACGACCCTGGCCATCGGTCAGACGGCCGTCGTCGAGCACCTGCAACAGCACGTTGAAGACATCAGGATGAGCCTTCTCCATCTCGTCGAGCAAGATTACGGAGTACGGGCGACGGCGCACGGCCTCGGTGAGCTGGCCGCCCTCGTCGTAGCCCACGTATCCCGGGGGCGCACCGATCAGACGCTGGACGCTGAACTTCTCCATGTATTCGGACATGTCGATACGCACGAGCGCGCGCTCGTCATCGAACAGGCACTCGGCCAGCGCCTTGGCGAGCTCGGTCTTGCCCACGCCGGTGGGACCCAGGAAGAAGAAGCTTCCGATGGGCTTGTCCGGATCGGAGAGGCCCGCACGGCTGCGGCGCACAGCTGCGGCGACGGCGGAGACGGCCTCGTCCTGGCCGATGACGCGCTTATGCAGCTCGCCCTCCAAGCCCTTCAGCTTGTCGAGCTCGCCCTGCATCATCTTGGACACGGGCACGCCGGTCCAGGCACTCACGACCTCGGCGATCTCATCGGAGGTCACCTGCTCGTTGAGGCCCTCGCCGTCCTGCTGCTTTTGTGCCTCGAGCGCGGCCTCGGAATCCTGAATCTGCTGCTGCAGGCCCGGAATCACGGAGTAGCGCAGCTCGGACGCACGGCCCAGATCGCCGTTGCGCGTCGCGCGCTCCTCCTCGCTCTTGGCCTCGTCGAGCTGGCCCTTAAGCTCCTGCACGTGGTCGATGGCGTTCTTCTGGTTGAGCCAGCCGGCCTTTTGCACGTTGAGCTTTTCTTGGACCTCGGCAATCTCTTGGCGCAGGGCCTCCAGACGCTCCTTGGAGGCGTCGTCGGTCTCCTTCATGAGCGCCTGCTCCTCGATCTGCAGCTGGGTGAGCTGACGCGTGGTGGCGTCGATCTCGACCGGCATGCTATCGAGCTCCATGCGCAGGCGGCTTGCGGCCTCATCGACCAGGTCGATGGCCTTGTCGGGCAGGAAGCGGTCGGCGATGTAGCGATCGGAGAGGTCGGCGGCTGCCACGAGCGCGCTATCGGTGATATGCACGCCGTGGAAGATCTCGTACTTCTCCTTGAGGCCACGCAGGATCGAGATGGTGTCCTCGACGGTAGGCTCGGAGACGAGCACCGTCTGGAAGCGACGGGCGAGCGCCGCGTCCTTCTCGATGTACTTGCGATACTCGTCGAGCGTGGTCGCGCCAATCGCGTGTAGGTCACCACGGGCGAGCGCCGGCTTGAGGATGTTGCCGGCGTCCATGGAGCCCTCGGTGGCACCCGCACCCACAATGGTGTGGAGCTCGTCGATGAACAGAATGACCTTGCCCTCGGACTTTTGGACTTCCTTGAGCACGGCCTTCAAGCGGTCCTCGAACTCGCCGCGGTACTTGGCGCCGGCGACCAGCGCGCTCATGTCGAGCTCGATGAGGTCGCGGTCGCGCAGGGTGCTCGGCACGTCGCCGGCCACGATACGCTGGGCGATGCCCTCGACGATGGCCGTCTTGCCGACGCCTGGCTCGCCGATGAGCACGGGGTTGTTCTTGGTGCGGCGGGACAGGACTTGGATGGTGCGACGGATCTCGTCGGTACGGCCGATGACCGGGTCGAGTTTGCCGGCGCGGGCAAGGTCGCAGATATTGCGGCCGTACTGCTCCAGCGCCTCGAACTGGGTCTTGTCCTCGGCAGACGTCACGCGGTCATCGCCACGCAGTTCCTCGTAGACCTGCTCGATGCGCTCCTTGGTCACGCCGGCGTCGCGCAGCACACGGCCCGCCTCGCCCTTGTCCTCGGCAAGTGCCATGAGCAGATGCTCGGTCACCACAAAGCTGTCGCCCATCTTGGTGGCCTTTTTCTCAGCCTTCTCGATGACGCGAACGAGCTCGTTAGAAAGACCCATCTGCTGACCCTCGCCCGAAACCTTGGGCGCGTGGTCGATGGCATCCTGTGTGGAGCGTGCGAGCTGAGCGGGATCGGCGCCAATGCGCTCGATAATCACGGAGATGTTGCGCTCACCGGCACCGAGCAGGGCGGACAGCAGATGGATCGGCTCCACCGCGCCGGCCTGCGCATCGGCAGCCGTGCTCATGGCGGTCTGCAGCGCCTCGCGCGACGTCATTGCTAGCTTATCGATTCTCATGGAATCACCTCTCTTGGGGTGGCCGCCCTACGGGGCGGCTTCACGTTGTTCGAGAAGTATTGTTGCCAGCTTTGTACGATCTTATACACAAATCTAAGTCTCTATATATAAGATTTTCTGAGTGATTGAAAGATAGGATACTGAGACGTCGACCCGCTGCATCCCCGACGACCAACCGTCTCGATCTGTAACATCTAGCAGTCATTTTTGGTCCTAGGTGTTACAAATCGAGATGAAATGTTCAGCAGCTCCCGTTTATCTAGATCTATAACAACCACTCGGCAAATAAGGGTCCACCTGTTACAGATCGAGACAAACAGAAGACACCCGAATCGAAAATATAAATCTGTAACACCAAGCCCACTTTTAACGGCCCAGATGTTACAGATCGAGACAAACCGAGAACTACTACAAAGGGGACGGGCACCTTTGTGGTGGTCGCGGTCTCTACTCTTTCTCCGGCTCTGCACTTCCCGACTCGCCGCTCCAGGGCATCTCATCCTCGAAGAGCCATGTACGGGCAGACCCGCTATCGCGTGCGGCCTGCGGATCGGGCAAGCAGGTCTGTGCATAGGCATCTTGGATACACTGGCTCATAAAATCGTTGAGCTCGGCCTGGTCGCCTTCCATGACATAGGCCGCATCGCCGTCCATGATGTAGATGCCCGGACCCTCATTGCCCTCGTAGCCCGGATCATACGAGACATCACATAACTTCGCGCCGTTCGCAGTGTTCAGCTCGATGGAAGAGTAACATCCGCCAACCATGTCGTTTGCTTTTGCCCGATAGGACGCATATCCGTACCAACGTTTAAAGGTTTTGCCCTTGAGTAGCTCGGACGCCCTATCGATCAGGCTAGTATCCGTGGTATAGCGCATGGCCCCAAGCTGAATACGCGGATAATTGCTAATGCCCAGCGCAGCCGGCTGCTCATCAAAATCAACGGTAATGGTCTCGGGCTTGTCGTCGCCGGTCAGAAGTTCGACAGATTGAGTCACAGGCTTAACCACCGGCTCCGTCACCGCAGCAGGTAGAAATGCCATGCCGACAACGCCCGCGCCAACCACAGCGATCGCAAGTGCCAAGACAATCAATCCAATACGGGCAGAACGGCTCACGGCAAAACACCTCACAATGCAAACCTGCGCCATTTGCCCTAATGATACCGCCAGCTAACACTATCACCAAAAGAAACCGTCCACTCCTCACCACCACAAAGGAGACAGACACCTTTGTGGTGGGTTTCGACGCTAACGGTCGACCATCTCACGCCATGAGATTAAACTTAATTTGTTATCTGAGTATATCTATTTCTATCTGTCCTCAACAGCTCTTTGGCTCAAGGAGCGCATATGAAGTCGTCTCATTCCACCGGTCGCAACGTCATCGCCATTCTCGCCATACCCATCGTGATGCTCTTCCTTATCGTCGTCACGCCCTTTTCTTTTGGTATCGCCTCGCCCTTCGATCTTTGCGGGATGATCGACGCCGGCTCACGTGCCACCTCGCTCTCCTTTGTCTGCCGCGGTGTGTTCTACGAAGATGCAATTCCCACCGGAAGTTGGCAGTCAAAGTTGCCACTGCTCGGTCAGATCGACGGATGCTCCCCCTATTTCTGCCTTGGACCTCAGGCGCTAAACTATCTAATCGACGACCAGCCACTCGACTCCATCACCCTCGCCTACGACTACGCACCAAACACCGATGAGCGCCACATGAACCAAGTCCTCGACAAGATGCTTGGACAGTGCGGGCTCACCGAGGAGGCCGGTCGAACCATCTATAGCAACCAGAAATTAAAGCGAACAGAACTCCGCCGTGTCGGAAAAATCAAAGGGCGAAACAGGGCCGCCTACTGGGATGCCTGGGCAACACGCGACAAGGGCGAATTCGGACACAGCACCTATATGGTCACTGTCTACACCAAAGACGGAATTGAGAACAATGTTGACGATTTCGCGTCATCCAAACTCGGCATCCCCAAAACAACCAAACCCGCCAGCCCAGATGAAATTCTGTAGAGACGCTCATTAGAATGTCGTTCAGCGAGCACGGCAGCATCGAGCTCGCCCCCCACCACTACGAAAGGGACAGGCACCTTTGTGGTGGCTTTTCGGCGCCAGCACTCAACATCTCAATCTGTAACATCTAGCGGCCGTTTTTGACCTCAGATGTTACAGATCGAGATGAAATGTTCAGCCGCTCCCGTTTATCTAAATCTGTAACAACTACTCGGCAAATAAGGGTCTACCCGTTACAGATCGAGACAAACAGAAACCACCACAAAGGTGCCTGTCCCCATTGTGGTGGTTTTTAGCGTCCCTCAAGGCCCAACGAGAACGTCGCGGTAGCCCCGGACACACCTTTCCCTCGGGCGACCCTCGCGAAGCGCGTGAGCACGAGGGAAAGGTGTGGCCGGGGCGTACAGCAACGTTACTCGGCAGCGGCCTTGAACTTGTTGTAGTTGATCAGGCAGCCGGCCTTGACGATGGCGCGCTCCTCGGCCGTCATGTCGGCGATGTAGAGCTCAATCTGCTCAACCGCACCGTCGGCACGCACCACGTAGGCGGCGATGTTCTGCAGGTCGCCATCGAGCGCAGCACGGATACCCGGTACGAAGACATAGTCGCCCACCTCAAAGTTGGGCTCGGCCTCCATCTGGAAGGGCACCATGCCCCAGTTCATGACGTTGGAGCGATAGCGCTTGGTGGCGTACTCGTGGACGATGTTGGCCAGACCGCCGATCACGCGCTGGCAGCTCGCGGCCTGCTCGCGGGCAGAACCGTCGCCGGGCTTCTTGGCATAGATCATGGAGCCAAACTCGGTAGCCTTGGCATCGGCCGCGACACCCGCGCCGGCCAGTGCCTCAAACACACCGGCAAGCTCGGCATCGAGCGCGGTCAGATCACCCGCTGCCTCACCGGCAACGCGGCGCTTCTCCACGGCGTCGACCTCCTTGGAGCGGCCCACATAGGCAGGGTCGCGACGGCTGAGCGTAAACTCGGCCAGGCCGAGCGGGTTGGAGCGGAAGGAGCTCGTCTCGCCCGAGGGAATGAGCTCGTCGGTCGTGGTGACCGGGTCCATGATCTTGGAGCATGCCTTGAGCAGGATATCGTCGCCGAGCGGCTCCATCGCGGGCCACGGCTTGATGTTGGGGCCTTCGACCAGCTCGTCGGCAGGCTCCGCCTTGCCAAAGCCCCAGTACACGCGCTTTTTGTACGGCGCGTCGTCGAAGGTGTACTCGCAGGCCTCGTCCCAGGTCTCCTCGGGCAGGTCGGTCGCCGGCGTCAGGATGCCGCCGTTGGCCGCCGTCGCCGCAATGGAGCGGGCGTCCATCAGGGCCACGGCGCTCAGCTGGCCGTTGCCCGGCTTGGAACCCTCGCGATTGGGGAAGTTGCGCGTGGTGTGGCGGATCGAAAGGCCGTTGTTGGCGGGCGTGTCGCCGGCGCCGAAGCACGGGCCGCAGAACGCCGTGCGCACGATCGCACCGGCCTCCATGAGGTCGTAGATGTAACCACGACGCGTAAGTTCGAGCGCCACGGGCTGGCTCGTGGGATAGACCGACAGCGAGAACTCGCCGCAGCCGGTGTTGGCGCCCTTGAGTACGCGGGCCGCCTGCACCACGGAGTCGTAGTTGCCGCCCGAGCAGCCGGCGATAACGCCCTGCTGCACGTGCAGCTTGCCGTCGACGATCTTGTCGAGCAGGCTAAAGTGCGTCTTGCCCTCGCCGATCTTGGCTGCCTCGAGCTCGACCTCGTGCAGGATGTCCTCGAGGTTCTCGTTGAGTTCGTCGATCTCAAAGCCGTTGGAAGGATGGAACGGCAGGGCGATCATGGGCTTGATGCTCGACAGGTCGACCTCGACACAGCCGTCGTAGTAGGCGACATCGGCGGGCTTGAGCTCGCGATAGTCGTCGCCGCGACCGTGCATGGTCAAAAACGTGTGCGTGTCCTCGTCGGTAGCCCAAATGGAGGAGAGGCAGGTGGTCTCGGTGGTCATGACATCGACGCCGTTGCGGTAGTCGGTCGTCATGCTCGCGATGCCGGGGCCCACGAACTCCATAACCTTGTTCTTGACGTAGCCCTTGGCAAAGACGGCGCGGATGATGGCGAGCGCCACATCGTGCGGGCCGACGCCGGGGCGCGGGGCGCCCGTGAGGTAGATGGCCACGACGCCGGGATAGGCGACATCGTAGGTGTCGCGCAGCAGCTGCTTGGCCAGCTCGCCGCCGCCCTCGCCCACGGCCATGGTGCCCAGGGCGCCGTAGCGGGTGTGCGAGTCGGAACCCAAGATCATCTTGCCGCAGCCGGCGAAGTTCTCACGCATAAAGGAGTGAATGACCGCGATGTGGGGCGGGACGAAGATACCGCCGTACTTTTTGGCAGCCGAGAGGCCGAAGACGTGGTCGTCCTCGTTGATGGTGCCGCCCACGGCACACAGCGAGTTGTGGCAGTTGGTGAGCACGTAGGGCAACGGGAACTGCTCCATGCCCGAAGCGCGCGCCGTCTGGATGATGCCGACAAAGGTGATGTCGTGGCTCGCCATGGCGTCGAAGCGAATCTTGAGCGCCTCGGGGTCGCCCGACGTGTTATGTGCCTGAAGAATCGAATAAGCGATGGTGCCGCGCTTGGCATCCTCGGGCGTCTGCGCAATGCCGCGCTCAGCAGCTTCGGCCGCAGGCACAACCTCGCTGCCACCGCGCAGGTAGATGCCGTCCTCGTACAGCTTGACCATACTGTCTCCCACTCTGCCCAAAAGATTTGGGCGCATAGCATACATTCGTTCAATATCGTGCCATAGAACGGTTGCGAGTGGGTTACGAATCTGCGCATTCACTTTATCTCGGTAAAGTAAAGGACGAGCCCAGTGTGAGCCGGCAAAATGATCCCTTGGGGACGGAGGAAAACGGATCACTGAGGGGGTCGGCCTGACCCAGTGATCCGTTTTCCTCCGTCCCCAAGGGATCATGAAGTTGAATGCCAGATTGTCCGAATGCGGCCCGCGTAACTACAAATCGGTCCCCGCGCCCAGCAGCTTGCGCATGACCTGTTCGGGGTTAACCGAGCCATCGCGCGGGGCCAGGGCGGTGATCTTCTTCTGCATCTTGTACTCGTGCAGCTCTTCCTCGAGCTGACGCACGCGGGCGCGGAGCTTCTCGTTCTCGCGCTCACGTTCCTCGGCACGCTCCTTCATATCGAGGATGCGCACCACGCCGGCAAGGTTAATGCCCTCGTCGGTCAACTGGTTGATGAGCTCCAGGCGCTCGATATCGGCACGCGAGTACAGACGCGTGTTGCCGCCCGAGCGCTGGGGGTTCACCAGGCCCTTGGACTCGTAGACGCGCAGAGTCTGCGGGTGCATGCCGGTCAGCTCGGCCGCCACGCTGATCATGTACAGCGGTTTGTTCCTATTGTCCTCGGCCATGCTACCTGACCCCTTTCCGTCTCGCACATCTCCATCATAAGCCTGCGACCAAACCGCAAGCCGCGCAACCAAGCTAGTACGTCGCCTTGTAACGGTTGACCTTCTCGCGATAGTCGCGCGTGTCGGCGTCGCGCAGCTTGGTCATGGCATCGCGCTCGTCGTCGGACAGGCTTGTGGGGACCTGCACCTTGATCTCGACGAGCAACGCACCCGTGCGCCCGCGATGCTTAACATCGGGCGCGCCCATTTCCTTAAAGCGGAACTTCTTGCCCGTCTGGGTACCCGCGGGCACCTTCAGGCGGACCGTCGCGCCGCCGGGCGTGGGCACATCCACCGTGCAGCCGAGCGCCGCCTCGTAGACCGAGATCGGCACCTCCATGGTCACATCGGCGCCCTTGCGCTTAAACAGCGGGTGCTCCTCCACGTGCGTGGTCACGACCAGGTCGCCGCGCTCGCCTCCGGCAACGCCGTACTCGCCGCGGCGCTTGTAGCGCAGCTTGCCGCCATCTACGGCACCCGCGGGCACCGAGACCGTAATGGTCTGCTGTTCGCCCGTCGAGGGAATGCGGTAGGTGACCTTGTGCGTCACGCCGCGGAACGCGTCCTCGGCCGTCACGTCAACGGTCAGCGACAGGTCGCCGCCCTTGCGCGCGCGGTTGCGACCTGCGCCGGCACCCGCAGCGCCCGCGGCCCCGGCAAAGCCCGAGCCCCAATCGCTACCCCAGGCGCCGTTGCCGCTAAAGATGCTATCGAAGATATCGCCCCAGCCGCTCGCTCCGGCACCGGCACCGTAGCCGCCGCCATACGCACCGCCCGCGCCCGGCATGCCGCCGAACATGAGCATCTGATCGTACTCTTTGCGCTTCTTCTCGTCCGAAAGCGTCTCGTAGGCCTCGCTGATCTCCTTAAACTTGGCCTCGTCGCCGCCGGCATCGGGGTGATATTTTTGCGCGAGCTTACGGAACGCGCTCTTGATCTCTTTGTCGGAGGCGCTCTTGGATACGCCCAGGATGTCATAGAAGGTTTTGCCTGCAGCCATCGTAGCTCCTCTCCTGTTTCATCCGCCGTCCCCGTGGACAACGGCTCATGCTTTCATATGGCACTAGGCCAGAAAGGGCCCCGGGTGTTGCCCCGGGGCCCTTCTCAATTACTCCTCGGTGCTCTCGGCCGTGTCGGCCGCAGCATCCTCGGGCGCCGCTTCGGGCTCCGGTGCGGGGCGCTTCTCGCCACCGTAGGTCACCGTCACCATCGCGGAGCGCAGGATGCGGTCCGCCATGCGGTAGCCCTTCTGGTACACGTCGTTGACGGTCTCGTCGTACTGAGCGGCGTCCTCGACACGTCCCACGGCCTGGTGCTCGAGCGGGTCGAACGCCTCGCCCTTGGGGTCGATGGGCTCAACGCCCTCGTGCGCAAACACGCCGAGCAGCTTGGCATGCACCGCGTCAACGCCGTCGACGAACTGCTTAAAGTCGTCGGAAAGCTCCTGGCTGCGCGCATGGTCGATTGCACGCTCGATATCGTCGACCACCGGCAACAGCGCGGTGACGAGCTTCTCGGTCGCGCGCTCGCGCTCGGCGAGACGCTCGTTGGCGGTGCGGCGGCGGAAGTTCTCCCAGTCGGCCTGCAGACGGGCGGTGCGCTCGGTGGCGTCCTTTGCCTTGTCCTCGGCGGCCTTCTGAGCCTCAGCCGCAGCCTCGAGCTCGCTGCGCACATCGGCAAGCTCCTTCTGAGCCTGCTCGAACTTGAGCTTAAAGTCGTTGTCGGCGGCTTCCTCACCGGCGCGGATAGCGGCTTCCACCATCTCGTCCTCGGTCATCGTCGCCTCCTTGTTGGAATCCTCTACCTGGTTCTCGGCAGCCTCGGCGGCCTCGGCCTCATTGGCCTCGGTATCGTCGACAGTCTCTACGGGAATCTTCACGTCCTTCTCCTTGGAGTCAACGGGGGCGGCGCCAGCGGCAGCCGCCTCCGTGCGAGCTTTACGGGCGGACATGATTACTTGTCCTCGTCGTCCACAACCTCGTAGTCGGCGTCGACAACGTCATCGTCGGCAGGCTGGGCGCCGGCGGCACCGTCGGTCTGCTGCTGAGCGTCGGCGTAGACAACCTGAGCCAGCTCGTAGGCCACGGACTGCAGGGACTCGCCGGCGGCCTTGATGGCCTCGACGTCAGAGCCCTCGAGCGCCTTCTTGGCGTCGGCGATAGCGGCCTCGGCCTTGGACTTCACATCGGCGGAAACCTTGTCGCCCAGCTCGTTGAGGGTCTGCTCGGTGGAGTAGCACAGGCTGTCGGTCTGGTTGCGGACCTCGACCTCTTCCTTCTGCTTCTTGTCCTCCTCGGCATGAGCCTCGGCGTCCTTGACCATACGATCGACTTCGTCGTCGGACAGAGCGGTGGAGCCGGAAATGGTGATCTGCTGCTCCTTGCCGGTGCCCTTGTCCTTAGCGGAGACCTTGACGATGCCGTTGGCGTCGATGTCGAAGGTGACCTCGATCTGCGGCACGCCGCGGCGGGCAGCCGGGATACCGGTCAGCTGGAACTTACCGAGCGACTTGTTGTCGCGGGCAAGCTCGCGCTCGCCCTGGAGCACGTTGATCTCGACGCTGGTCTGGTTGTCGGCAGCGGTGGAGTAGACCTCGGTCTTGGAGGTCGGGATCGTGGTGTTGCGGTCGATCATCTTGGTCATGATGCCGCCCATGGTCTCGACGCCCAGCGACAGCGGGGTAACGTCGAGCAGCAGGATGCCCTCGACGTCGCCGGTGAGCACGCCGCCCTGGACGGCAGCGCCGTCGGCAACGACCTCGTCGGGGTTCACGGACATGTTGGGCTGCTTGCCGGTCATGGTCTTGACGAGCTCCTGGACGGCGGGCATACGGGTGGAGCCGCCGACGAGGATGACCTCGGTCAGATCGGAGAGCTTAAGCTTGGCGTCGCGCAGGGCGTTGGTGACAGGCTGCTTGCAGCGCTCGAGCAGGTCGCGGGTGATCTTCTCGAACTCGGCGCGGGTCAGCGTGTAGTTGAGGTGCAGCGGACCGGACTGGTTCATGGTAATGAACGGCAGGTTGATGGTGGTCTGCTGGGCGGCGGAGAGCTCCTTCTTGGCGTTCTCGGCAGCTTCCTTCAGACGCTGCAGGGCCATGGGGTCCTGACGCAGATCGACGCCGTTCTCCTGCTGGAACTTGTCGGCCATCCAGTCGATGACGCGCTGATCCCAGTCGTCGCCGCCCAGGTGGTTGTCGCCCGAGGTGGACAGAACCTCAAACACGCCGTCGGCGAGGTCGAGGATGGAGACGTCGAAGGTGCCGCCACCCAGGTCGAAGACCAGGATGCGCTGGTCGGTGCCCTGCTTGTCCAGGCCATAGGCCAGGGCAGCAGCGGTCGGCTCGTTGACGATACGCTTGACGTTGAGGCCGGCGATCTTACCGGCGTCCTTGGTGGCCTGACGCTGGGCGTCGTTGAAGTAGGCCGGGACAGTGATGACGGCGTCGGTGACGGTCTCGCCCAGATACTTCTCGGCGTCGGCCTTCATCTTCGCGAGCGTCATGGCGCTCACCTGCTCAGCGGTGTAATCCTTGCCCTCGATGTCGACGACGGCACGGCCGCCCTGGCCCTCCTTGACCTCGTACGGCACGGTCTTGATCTCGGAGGTGCACTCGGAGTACTTGCGGCCCATGAAGCGCTTGATGGAAAACACGGTGTTCTTGGGGTTGGTGACAGCCTGGTTCTTAGCGGCCTTGCCCACAACGCGGTCGCCGTCAGCACGGAAGCCGACAACGGACGGGGTGGTGCGGTCGCCCTCGGCGTTCACGATAATGGTCGGAGAACCGCCCTCGAGAACGGCCATAGCGGAGTTAGTAGTACCAAGGTCGATACCAAGAATCTTACTCATTAGAAATTCCCTCTCTCTTTTGCGTTCGCGCCGCCTCGATGATCTGTCGCGCGGCGCTTCGGCTTGTCTTTCAGGATGTAGTGTATCCCCTTATGGGTCGGAATATACAAAATCTAAGTCAATTCATATAAGATTTCTTATTACCGAGAGTTTAGGTTCGCAAATGCGCAGGTAGACGCACTGTTTGAGTTCTGGGCAAATCTATTGAGATCTATGTAGAGATGGCTGAGGTTTGGGTCCGGGGGCGCCTGGGGCTGCCTTACGGAAAGCTCGTCCCGGTTTGAGCGTGGATTCCGGGCCGCAGTTTCCGTCTGAAGACTCAACCGGAAACTGCGACCCGTTTTTCGGCCAAATAACGGGATGCTCTTTCCGCAGGCGCACTCAATAGCTCAATAATTCAAGTCACCTTTAGCTAACATTTGCGCAGCTCAACGGCCCCACCTGCGTGTTTTTTAGTAAACCTTGGCATACTCGGCGAACGGTATGAAGATGCCGGCCAGAGGGTATTGCAAACGGTCGCTCCCGTGGTATGTTTTTGCCCGAATCAAACCGGCGCGCATCGCCTGTAGCGTCGGTCAACAGAGAGGAAACTACCATGGCTCATCCCGTAATTGATGCCGACGAGTGCATCGCTTGTGGCGTTTGCGTCGACTCCTGCCCCGCTGGCGTTCTGGAGCTCCAGGACGTCGCTACCGTCGCTGACGAGGATTCCTGCGTCGCCTGTGGCGCTTGCCAGGACGCTTGCCCCGCCGGCGCGATCACCGAGATCGTCGAGGAGTAACAACTCCCCCACTTGCACACTCACAAGTACACCGTGCACAAAAAGGAGGCCCCCGCATCGCCGCGGAGGCCTCCTTTTGCATCCGTCGTTACTAGGACAGGTCATCTTCGTAGGGCATCAGATCTGCCAGATAGCCCTTTTCCTTGAGCATGGTCTCGATCTCGTCGAGAGTTTGCTCGTCTTCTGCCGCAATGCGGTGGAAGTGATAGCCGCTCGTCACCGTTAGTAGCGGAAAGCTCTTGCCGCTCTCGATATCGTGCAGGTAGCGCTCAACATCGCGACGATTGCGGATGTCCAGGTCGGCCGTGATCTTGCCGTACACGCGGTGATTGACGATCACGTTGAGCACGGCGCCGCCCGCGTCGACGATGCTCGTGAGCTCATCGCCCGCCTGCTCCACGCCGTGGCGAACCTTGACCAGACGCGTGGGCACAGCCGGGCTGCTCGCCGCCTCCTGTAGCACATAGCCGCGATTGGTGGCGACGATATCGTGTCCGTCGGCGCGCAGCAGGGCAATGTCCTGCACCACGACCTGGCGGCTCACACCCACCTCGCGGGCAAGCGCGCTGCCCGAAACGGGCTCCGTGGCCCCCTCAAGTACGCCCATGATGGCACGGCGACGCTCGCGGGCGTCCATTATTTACCGTCCAGCAGACGCAGGTGCTTAAGCGAGAGGTCGAGGATCGGCGCAGAGTGCGTCAACGCCCCCGAGCTGATAAAGTCAACGCCCAGGTCGGCGAGCGCTCGGATATTGCTGGCATCCACGTTGCCCGAGCACTCGGTCTTGGCACGACCGGCGATAAATTCAATCGCGGCAGCCATATCGTCGTGGGTCATGTTGTCGAACATGATGATGTCGGCTCCGGCCTCCACAGCCTCGCGCACCATGTCCAGGTTCTCGCACTCGATCTCGACCGTCGTGGTAAACGACGCATGGGCGCGCGCCATCTCAATCGCACGTGCCACGCCACCGGCGGCGTCGATGTGGTTGTCCTTGAGCATAACGGCCGTCGACAGGTTGTAACGGTGATTGCTGCCGCCGCCGATCTCGACCGCGGCTTTCTCGAAGACGCGCATGCCCGGCGTGGTCTTGCGTGTGTCGACAAGCACGGTCTTGGTGCCCTCGAGCGCAGCCGCCATCCGATGCGTGTAAGTAGCGATGCCGCTCATGCGCTGCAGGTAGTTGAGCGCCACACGCTCGCCCGAAAGCAGCACGCGCGCGTCTCCGCGCACCTGGCCCACGTGATCGCCAGCGTGCACCTCGTCGCCGTCCGCGACATCAAACAACACGGAGCTCTGCGGATCCAGCAGCTCAAAGGTGCGAGCGAACACATCCAAGCCCGCGATGATGCCATCGGCCTTGGCGATAAGCTCCACCGTGGCGGGACGCGCCGTGGGGCACACGCTCGCCGTGCTCACGTCCTCAAACGTGATGTCCTCGCGCAGAGCCTGCAGAATCAGATCATCGACGACGAGTTTCATGGTAATGGGATTCATGGTCTACTCCTCCACGGCCTGCGTGCCGGCGGCACGGGCCAGATCATCGATTGCCAGGGTGTCGGCGCTCAGGGCGCGATGACGGCCATCGAGCGCGGGATCGCCCGCCTGCTCCACGGCCAGCGACTCGCCGGCACGCATATACCACGCGGCGCGACGACCCCAGACCAGCGCCTCGAGCAGGCTGTTTGATGCAAGGCGATTCTTGCCGTGAACGCCGTTGCAGGCCGTCTCGCCCGCGGCGTAGAGCTCGGGCATCGAGGTGCGGCCGTCCTTGTCGACCCATACGCCGCCCATAAAGTAGTGCTGCGTGGGCGTGACGGGGATGGGCTCGTCCAGAATGTCGCGGCCGTCCTCCAGGCAGCGCGCGCGGATATTGGCAAAGTGCCCGGTCACCACGTCGCGCTCGACGGGTGCAAAGCTCAGCCACTCGTGCTCGGTACCGTCCTGCTTCATCTGCTCGCGAATAGCGGCGGCGACCACATCGCGCGGCTGAAGCTCGTCGGTAAAGCGCTCACCGGCGGCGTTGAGCAAAATCGCGCCCTCGCCGCGGCAGCTCTCGCTGATCAGGAAGGTGCGGCCCGGCTGCGGCGAGAACAGTCCCGTGGGGTGAATCTGCACGTAGTCCAAGTGCTCCATCTTAATGCCGTGCTCCTGAGCGATGTAGCAGGCATCGCCCGTGAGCTGCGGATAGTTGGTCGAGTGGTCATATACGCCACCGATGCCGCCCGTCGCCCACAGCGTGTGGCGGGCATGGATCTTAAACGGCTCGCCGGCATGCACGACCTCGGCGGCATTTGCCAGCTCGTCGGCAGGACGAACCGAGCTGTTCTCGTCCACGGGAACGGCGACGACGCCGGTGCACACCGTGGCGCCGTCACGCTCGCCCGTTAGGATGTCGGTCATGGCCACGTGCTCCAAAATCTGCACGTTATCCAGCTTGCGAACGGCCTGGAGCAGCTTGGTCGTAATCTCCTTGCCGGTGATATCGGCATGGAAGGCAATGCGCGGACGGCTGTGTGCGCCCTCGCGGGTAAAGTCGAGACTGCCATCGGCCTTGCGCTCAAAATCCACGCCCATCGCTAGCAGGTCGTTGATGACCGAGCGGCTCGAGCGGATCATGATGTCGACGCTCTCGCGGCGGTTCTCGTAATGGCCGGCGTGCATGGTGTCCTCAAAGAAGGCATCGTAGTCCGAGCCTTCGGGCAGCACGCAAATGCCGCCCTGCGCGAGCATCGAATCGCACTCATCAACCGCGCCCTTGGAGAGCATGATCACGCGCGTGCTCGTCGGCAGATTGAGGGCCGCGTACAGACCCGCTACGCCGCAGCCGGCAATGACGACGTCGCACTCCATATCGGGGTATTGCTTGGTTTCCACAGGAATCCTCTCCCTTGAATGTGACATAAGGGACCGTCCCTCATGCAACATTGTTCTAGCGTGCTGCGTACTCGAGCATACGGTCGAGCGTGAGCTTGGCCCGGTCTGCTGCCTCGTCCGAGACGCCGATCTGTACCTCGCCCTCGCCCGTCTCCAGGCAGTGCACGAGCTTTTCGAGCGTGATGAGATCCATGTTGACGCAGGTGGGCTGTACCGCGGGGAAGTAGAACTTCTTGCCGGTGCCTTGGCAGCGGCGCTCGAGCTCGTAGAGCACGCCGCGGACCGTCACGATGATGAACTCGCTCGCGTCGGACTCCTCGGCATACTTGATGATGCCGGCGGTGGAGCCGATGTAGTCGGCCTCGGCCAGGACGTCGGCCTTGCACTCAGGATGCGCCAGCACGAGCGCGTCGGGGTGGGCCTCCGTCGCGTCGACGATCTGCTCGACGGTGATGATGTGATGGCGCGGGCAGTAGCCGTTGTTGAGGATGACGTGCTTTTGCGGCACCTGCTCGGCTACGAAGCGACCGAGGTTTTGGTCGGGAATGAACAGGATATGCTGCTGCGGCAGCTCGGACACGATCTTGACGGCGTTGGAGCTGGTGACGCACACGTCGCTCCAGCTCTTGATCTCGACCGTGGAGTTGACGTAGCAGACGACAGCCAGGTCGTCGCCGTACTCGGCGCGCGCCGCGTCGACCGTCTCGCGCTTGACCATGTGCGCCATGGGACAGTCCGCGCCCGGCTCGGGCAGCAGCACGGTCTTAGTGGGATTGAGCAGTTTGGCGCTCTCGCCCATAAACTCCACGCCGCACAGCACGATGGTCTGCTGCGGCAGGCTTTTAGCGAGCTTAGCCAGGTAGAAGCTGTCGCCGACGTAATCAGCCACGGCCTGCACCTCGGGCGCCACGTAATAGTGCGCTAGGATCACCGCGTCACGTTGGGTTTTTAGTTGCTGAATGGCCTCGACGAGCTCTGCGGGCACCAGCGCCGCGCGCTCCGTTGCCGTCGTTGCCGATGCCAGGCCGGCCGCAATATCGCGTGCAAGCTCCGATGCATCCATGTTCGCGCTCTGTGCCATCAAGGCCCCTCTCTTTTGGCGAATCTTGGGGCTTTAGTATGACACCTAGGTTTACAGCTGACAAGACAGCTGTAAACCTAGGTGTAAAGTTGAAATAAAGATTCAATCATGTGGCAGGTCCATTTTCGAACTGGCAAGCTGAGGATAGCTGAGCTCTCGATGGCGCAGGAGGCATCTTTCGCCACCGCAACACCGCTTGGCGCGAGCTGCACGCCGTGGGGCGCAAACGGTCCGCACCCCCGCAAGCGGCGCGTGCCCGATGTGGCAAAATCGAACTACTTAAGGGGGCCGAATGCTCAAGATTATTGCCTGCGACGATGACGTCGCTTTTCTAGATAGACTGCACCGGATGATCGACCGTTGGTCGACCGAGACGGGCACGGCGGTCGATGTTGCGCTCGTCACGCGCGGCGAGGACCTGCTGGCCCGCCATGCCGCATCGCGCGCCGACATCATTCTGCTCGACATGATCATGCCGCTCGTCAACGGCATGGACACCGCACGCGAACTGCGCCAGGCCGACACCGCCGTGCGCCTGGTGTTCCTCACCTCGTCGCCCGAGTTCGCGCTGGAATCCTACGAGGTCCGCGCCTTCGACTATCTGCTCAAGCCCGTGACTTACGAACGCCTGGCGCGATTACTCGACGAGCTTTCGAGCATGCGCCCGGCGGCAACCGACGAGCTCGTGATCAAAACTTCCTTTGGCTACCACGCCCTGCGCCTGTCCGACATCGAATATGCCGAGGCGCGCAACAAGCACGTGGTCTTCCACCTGCGCGACGGACGCGATATCGAGGCACTCGAGTCGTTCCGCAGCGTCGAGGACCGCTTGGAGCAAAATACCGCCTTCTTTAAATGCCACCGTAGTTACCAGGTCAACTTGCGCAACATCGACCACTTCAATCGCACAGACATCGTCATGCGCTCCGGCGCGTGCATCCCGCTTTCGCGCAGCTGCAAGCAGGGATTCCAAGACGCCTACTTTGCGGCGCGCTTTGAGGGCGGGAGGCGCTGATGGTCTCCTCGGTCGAAATGGTCCTTTGGGCAATCCACCACGCCACGACGCTGCTCTTTGGCGTCTTTGCCTCGGCGGCGCTGTGCGGTGTCGAGATCAACCGGCGTCATGCGCTTGAACTGGTGTTGGTCGGTGCCGTAACCGGATGCGCATTTGGCCTCGCCAATGCCGTCGGCGGCGAGCTTTTCGCCCGCCAGGTATATCCGCTCGTCGTGCATCTGCCGCTCGTCATCTATTTGTGCGCGCGCTACCGCCTGAGCCCGCTGCTTGCCGTGCTCGGCATTACGAGTGCCTATCTGAGCTGCCAGTTCAGCAATTGGATGGGCATCGCCGCATTTGCCGCAACCGATTCTCAGATTGCGTACTATCTGGCGCGCATCGCGACCACACTCGCCGTCTTTGCCGTCCTGTTGCATTGGGCCGGCGACATCGGTCCACGCTTGGCGATTAAAAGCACCACCGAGCTGGGCATCCTTTTAATCCTGCCGCTCGTCTATTACGTCTTTGACTATGCCACCAACGTCTACACCACGCTGTTCCACTCGGGCTCGGTGGTGACGGTTGAGTTTTTGGCCTTTGCGCTCTGCGCGTTCTACCTTATGTTCCTCGCCGTCTACCTGCGTGAATACGAAGAAAAGGAAACCGCCGAGAGAGAGCGCTGGATGCTCGAAACCCGCGACAGCGTCGCCATCAAAGAGCTCGAGGCTTGGCGTCAATCTGGGCGCGAGCTGTCGATTCTTCGCCACGACATGCGCCACTTTCTACGCGGCCTGGCCGCTTTAATTGAAGAGGGCCACACCGACGAGGCGCTCGATCGCATCGACGAACTCTGCGAAGCCGGCGACCGCACCGCCGTACGCCGCTTCTGCGCCAACGAGACCGTAAACATCGCGCTTTCGTCATTTAACTCGGATATCAATAGAAACGGCATTACCGCCAACCTGCGCGCCGCCGTACCCGAAACCATCCACGTAGGTGACGCCGACCTGTTTAGCGTGCTCTCAAATGCCTTGGAAAACGCTATCACCGCCGCAAGCGCCGCGCCCCAGGGAAAGCGATTCGTCGACTTTGACCTGCGATTAGAGGACGGCCAGCTGCTGCTGTTAGTTTCCAACACGTTTGACCGCGCGCCGCGCATGGTCGACGGCATGCCCGTGACCCGGCATGCGGGCCATGGCTTTGGCACCAGGAGCATCAAACTTGCCGTGGAGCGCATGAACGGCAACTGTCAGTTCCGCATTAACGGCGATCGGTTTGAGCTGCGTGCTGTGATGTAAGGGCGCGGGCGCGACGGATTTGCGTTCCGCGGGTACGGCTCGCCCGCTCGGGGTCATTTGTCGACGCGGGCTCGCTACAGCGGGGCGGCCGCCGGAGTCAGCTGCTTGATGTAGGCCCACATGCGCTGCTTGGCGGCCTTGTCGGTGAGCGCCGCCTCAAAACCGTCGAGCGCCAGCACGCGGCGCCCCTGCACATGGGCGACCAGGCCGGGCTTGAGCATGGCGGTGTCAAAGTCATCAATTGCCACAAGCATATCGGCATAGGTCTCGCGCATGACATCGGCCGCACTGTTGTCCAGCAGCAGCACCGCCTCGGGGTCCAAGGTCTCCAGCGCCTCGCGGAACAGGTCGCACGTCAGGGCCTCGCCCGCCGCGACCGCTCCGTCGCCCGCGCCGGCGACACTTGCCAGCACGCAAAAATCTTCGGGGGCATATCCGATGGCGCCGAGCGCCTTGCGCAACGCGGCGCCATCCGCGCCGGCAGCCAGCTCGCCGCCTGCACGCTCGGCATCGTCCAAATCACCTTTGACCAGCACAATCGGCGAGCACGCGTTGCCCGCGATGCGCACGCCGCGACC